>NZ_JBFAOY010000002.1:0-62309 GCF_040675505.1 Streptomyces sp. NPDC049597 | reverse complement strand
CGCCCCGGGATACCCGTAACCCGGCTGCCCCTGCGGAACCTGCGGGGCCGGGGCGCCGTAACCGGTCTGCGGCGCCGAAGTGCCGGGTGCGCCCGGGAGGTCGGGGCCGCCGTATCCCTGCGGGGCCTGCGGGCCCGCCGCGCCCGGGTAGCCGTAGCCCGGCTGCGGCGCCTGCGCACCGGGCACCTCGCCCGGCGCCTGCTGCGCAGGCGGCTGCTGCGGTCCCCACGGCGCGCCCCACGGCTGACCGCCCGCAGGAGCGGCCTGCGCTCCCGGGGATCCGGGTATGAGGGGCTCACTGCCGTCGGCGGGCAGCACGACGCCTTCGTACGCGGGCCGCGCGGCCGGCAGCCGCTGCTCGTCACCCTGTCCGCTGTGCGTCACCGGGACTCCTACGTGTGGACCTACGGAATCGTCGGTTCACGCTACCGGGTGCCCGGAGCGCTCCGCACACACGTGCCGGAGCAGTGACAAGATGCGGACACTGGACGCTGTTCATGCCCTCGACCGGACACGGGAGAAGGCCCTGCCGGCACGTCGGCCCAGGCGTCCTCACGCCGCCCGCAGCTCCAGGCGCGCCCCCAGCTCCCGCACCGCCGGCTCGGCCGCGTACGGCTCGAGCCGGAGCTGGAGATCGTCCAGGTACTCCACTCCCCGGCTGGAGCGCAGCGTGTCCAGCAGGTCGACGGCGCGGGCGGCCGTGTGACATGCCTGCTCCACCTCCCGTTGCTGGACCTGGGCCGACGCCAGCAGCACCAGCCCGATCGCCCGCCGCCGCGCCCGGGAGACCGGGTGGCGGGCGAGCGCGTCCTCCGCCTGCCGGGCGGCCTCCGCCGCCTCGCCGAGGTCACGGTGGCAGTGCGCCAGCTCGTCCGCGAGGTACGCCTCGTCGAAGTGGGTGATCCACGCCGGGTCGTCCCCCGTGTCCGGCTCGGCCCGCTCCAGCGCGGCCACCGCCCTGGCCGCGGCCTCGTGGCAGGTGCGGGCGTCGCCGAGCAGCGCGTGCCCGCGGGCCTCGGCGGCGTGGAACATGGCCTCGACCCGCGGCGTGACCTGCCCGCGCGCCCCTTCCTGCGCGGCCCTGGCCAGTTGCGCGATCTCGCGCGGGTTGCCGAGCTCGGCGGCGAGGTGGCTCATGGACGCGGCGAGCACATAGCCTCCGTAGCCGCGGTCCCCGGCCGCCTGCGCGAGCCGCAGCGCCTGGATGTAGTAGCGCTGGGCGAGCCCCGGCTGACCGGTGTCCACGGCCATGTACCCGGCGAGCTCGGTCAGCCTGGCGACCGCCGCGAACAGCTCGCGGCCGACCGCCTCCCGGTAGGACCCCGAGAGCAGGCCGGAGACCACGCTGTTGAGGTAGTGCACGAGGACGGGCCGCACGTGTCCGCTGCCGAAGCGGTGGTCCAGCTCGGTCAGGGCCGCGGTCATGGCCCGTACCGCCTCGACGTCCGAGGCGCCGACGCGCGACCCCGCCGTACGCGCCACCTGGGCGTCCGCGCCGGTGATCAGCCAGTCGCGGCTGGGTTCGACGAGCGCGGAGGCGGCGACGGCGGAACCGGACAGGAAGTCGCGGCGGCCCACGTCGGACCGCCACAGCTCGCAGACCTGCTCGATCGCGCCTCCCACGGTCGGGGAGAACTGCAGGCCGACACCGGTCGCCAGGTTCTTGCCGTTCGCCATGCCGATCTCGTCGATCGTCACCGTGCGCCCGAGCTTGCGTCCCAGCGCCTCGGCGATGATGCCGGGCGCCCGGCCTCGCGGCTGCTGGCCGCGCAGCCAGCGGGCCACCGACGTCTTGTCGTAGCGCAGGTCCAGGCCCCGTTCGGTGCCGACCATGTTGACGCGCCGGGCGAGGCCGGCGTTCGAGCACCCGGCTTCCTGAATGAGTGCCTGCAACCGTTCGTTCGGCTGTCGGGCGACGAGAGGCCTGGCTGCCATGAACTACCCCCTGATGCCGCGGTGATCGATGCAGTGATCACTGCCCGGCTGATATACGGAGAATGCAGAGTTGGTCGGGTTGTTCCGTTTCACTGGTGTACGGGCCAGGAAATCCCGCCTGTCCCGTACGCGTCCCTCACGGGTCCCTGATGTGTCCCGCTCTGGTTACCCGCCCCTGCCGCCGCGGCCCCCTGCGCGCCCCCGCCCGTGCATCCGTGCGCCCCGTGTGCGGGATCGATGCTCCGCCGCGTGCAGGATCGATGCTCCACCGCCCGCCGCGAGGAGCCCGTAACCCCAGGTGGCGGCCGTAGTTGAGTGTGTCGTGGAAGAGACCATGTCAGTCAGTCAGTCCGCGTGGATCCCCCAGCAGCGAGGCGAGCAGATGCTGGACAACGCCGTGCGGTACGCGGAAGAGCGGCACTGGGACGTGTTCCCCGGCACCTGGCTGGAGGCCGTGGACGGAGCGGAGCGCTGCTCCTGCGCGGACGCCGGCTGCGCGACGCCCGGCGCCCACCCGGCCGGGCCGGACTGGGCGAACCAGGCGACGGGCAGCGCCTCGACCGCCAGGCGGCTGTGGGACGAGCGGCCCCACGCCTCGATCCTGCTGCCGACGGGCCGCACCTTCGACACGATCGACGTTCCGGAGTCGGCCGGCTTCCTCGCCCTGGCCCGGCTGGAGCGGATGGATCTTCCCCTCGGTCCGGTGACCTGCACCCCCGACCGCCGCATGCTGTTCTTCGTCCTGCCCGGCGCCTCCCTGAAGGTCCCGGCGCTCATCCGCGGCCTGGGCTGGGCCCCCTCCTCCCTCGACCTCGCCACCCGCGGTGAGGGCCATTACATCGCCGCGCCGCCGACCCGCGTCGGCGGCCGGGGCGCCGTGCAGTGGGTGCGCCGTCCCACCCCCGCGAACCGGTGGCTCCCGGACGCCGACGAACTGATCAGCCCCCTCGCCTACGCCTGCGGCCGGGAGACCGCCGCGGCACGATCCCGGCAACGCTGACCAGCGCGTCGCTGCCTGGATCACACCTGCGCCCCGGGCGCGTCCGTCCGTAGGCTGTGCCCGTACCGACGGGGACCACGGGGACAGCGAGAGGCAGTGACCATGCCGGAGAAGACAGTTGGCGGTGCGGGCGGCGAGGGCGGGGGCACGGCACCGCCCGCCGTGCGGGTGGAAGGCCTGTGGAAGAGGTTCGGCGACCAGGTCGCCGTCCAGGGGATCGATCTGACGCTTCCGGCGGGCAGGTTCATCGGCCTGGTCGGGCCGAACGGCGCGGGCAAGACCACCACGCTCTCCATGGTCACCGGGCTGCTCCGGCCCGACCAGGGCCGGGTACTGGTCGCCGGTCACGACGTGTGGCGCGACCCGGTCGAGGTGAAGTCCCGCATCGGCGTCCTGCCGGAGGGGCTGCGACTGTTCGAACGCCTGTCGGGCCGTGAACTGCTCGCGTACAACGGCCGGTTGCGCGGCCTGCCCGGCGACGAGGTCGACAAGCGCGCGGCCCAGCTGCTCGACGTCCTCGACCTCGCCGGCTCGCAGCACAAGCTCGTCGTCGACTACTCGACCGGCATGCGCAAGAAGATCGGGCTCGCGGCCGCGCTGCTGCACAACCCCGAAGTGCTCTTCCTGGACGAGCCCTTCGAGGGCGTCGACCCGGTGTCCGCGCAGACGATCCGCGGCGTGCTGGAGCGCTACACCGCCTCCGGCGCGACCGTCGTCTTCTCCAGCCATGTCATGGAACTCGTCGAGTCGCTGTGCGACTGGGTCGCGGTGATGGCCGCGGGGCGTATCCGCGCGCAGGGACCGCTCGCCGACGTGCGGGGCGATGCGCCGACGCTGCAGAGCGCCTTCCTGGAACTCGTGGGCGCGCGGGAGAGGGACACCGGCGATTCGCTGGACTGGCTCGGCGGCGGTGCGCGTTGAGCACCGCGTCGCTGACCCGGGTCTTCGTCGGACTGAAGCTGTCGCTGCTGCGCAACGGGCTGCGCCAGTCGTCCGGCCGCAAGGCCGTGTACATCATCTCGCTCGTGTGCGCGCTGCTGTTCGCGGCCGCGCAGCTCGCGGGCCTGGTCCTGCTCCGCGGCGAAGAGCACGCCGCCTCGCTCGTCGTGCTGCTCGCGGGTGTCCTGGCACTCGGCTGGGCCGTGATGCCGCTGTTCTTCCCCAGCGGCGACGAGACGCTGGACCCGACCCGGCTGGTGATGCTGCCGCTGCGGCCGCGACCGCTGGTGACGGCGCTGCTCGGCGCGTCGGTGGTGGGCATCGGGCCCCTGTTCACGCTGTGTCTGGCGGTCGGTTCGGCGATCGCGGTGGCGCGCGGGGCGGGCGCGGTCCTGGTCTCGCTGCTCGCCGTGCCGCTGACGCTGCTCGTGTGCGTGGCGCTGGCCAGGGCGGTCGCCGCCGCCAACATCCGGCTGCTGACCTCGCGCAAGGGCCGCGACCTGGCGGTGCTGAGCGGGCTGGTGATCGCGGTGGGCTTCCAGCTCGTGAACTTCGGCGCGCAGCGCATCGGCGAGGCGGGCGGGCTCGCCACGCTGGCCCCGGTGGCCGACGTCGTGCGCTGGGTGCCGCCCGCGTCCGCCCTCGGCGCGGTCGGCTCGGCGGGCGCCGGCGCGTACGGGACCGCGCTGGGCCAACTCGCGCTGGCGGCCCTGGCCCTGGCCGCCCTGGTGTGGTGGTGGCAGCGCAGCCTGACGAAGCTGATGACGACCCCGGACGGCTCGACGCTGGCGGCGGCCTCGGAGCCGACCCGCAAGGGGACGTCGACCGGCCTGCACCGGCTGCTGCCCGAGGGCCGTACGGGCACGGTGATGCAGCGCAGCCTGCGATACGTGTGGCGCGACCCGAAGACGAAGGCGGCGTGGGTGACGTCGCTGGCGGTCGGCATGATCGTGCCGGTCTTCAACGCGCTCCAGGGCACCGGCTCGATCTATCTCGTGTGCTTCGCGGCGAGCATGCTGGGCCTGCTGATGTACAACCAGTTCGGCCAGGACACCTCGGCCTTCTGGATGGTCGCGCTGACGATCTCGTCCGCGCGGGACGCGTACGCGGAACTGCGCGCCCGGGCCTTGGCGTTGCTTCTGGTGACCGCGCCGTACATGACGCTGGTGGCCGTGGTCACGGTGGGCCTCCTCGGCCGGTGGGAGGACCTGCCGGAGACGCTGGGCCTGTCGTTCGCCCTGCTGGGCGCGATGCTGGCGACGGGAGCGGTGGCCTCGGCCCGCTTCCCGTACTCGATCCCGCAGGACAGCGCGTACAAGAACGTCGCGCCGGGGCAGGGCGGCATCGCCTGGATCTCGATCTTCGGCGGCATGCTCCTCTCGGCGCTCCTGTGCACGCCGCTGCTGGCGCTGACGATCTGGCTGCACCTCTCGGAATCGGCCGCCCTGTGGCTGCTGCTGCCGGTGGGAACGGCGTACGGAGCGCTGCTCACATGGGCGGGCCTGCGCCTGTCCGCGCCCCGGACGGCGGACCGGCTGCCCGAGATCCTGACGGCGGTGAGCAAGGGCTGAGGGCGCGGGGCCGTCACGCGTTACGCGACCGGGAGGTCCGCGTCGCAGAAGACGCACACGAAGTGGCCCTCGCGCACCGTGTTGAGCTCGGCGCAGGCGCCGCAGTGGCGGCGGCCCCCTGCCCGGCCGCAGGTGCCGTCACGGCGTCAGGACCCCTTCCAGGAAAGGCTCGATCGCCGCGCGCCAGCCGTCCGGGTGGTCGTAGTGGACGAGGTGGCCGGCGTCGGGGACCTCCCCGTACTGCCCGAGAGGGAGCACGCGGACCATCTCCTGGGCCTCCGCGCGGCCCAGTTCGCCGTCGAGTCCGCGCACCACCAGCGTCGGGCAGCGGACCTGTGCCAGCTCCTCCCAGTGCGCGTCGAGGACCCACGTCTCGCGGGACGTGAGCATCTGACGGCGGGAGAACACCGGGCGCCAGCCGTCCGCCCGTTCAGCCATCACCTCGGCGAAGAACTCGCCCCGCGCCGGATTGGGACGCTCCACCCGGGGGTCGTCCTCACCGAACCACTTGCGGACATCCGCCAGCGTCGCGAACGGCACCGGCCAGGAGCGGAACCATTCCTCCCACTCACGCTGGGACGCCACCCCGAGCGCCGACGCCCGCATGTCGCAGATGACGAGCGCGCGCACGAGGTCCGGACGCCTGGCCGCGAGCTGCCAGGCCGTGAGCGCTCCCATGGAGTGGCCGATCAAAGTCACCGGGGCCAGCCCCAGCTGCTCGACGGCCGCCTCCGCGTCCGCCACATACGCCTCGCGCGTGAACGGCCCGTCGACCGGCTTCTCGCTGCGGCCGTGGCCGCGCTGGTCGAGGGCGACCGCGCGGTGCCGCTCGGCCAGCCACCGCGCCGTGGGCGCCCAGTGCGAGGCGCGGCCCATCAGCCCGTGCAGCAGTAAGACCCCCGGCGCACTCTCGTGCTCCCCGCGCCCCTTCGGCGGATCCGCGAACTCCCAGGCAGCCAGGCGCACTCCCCCGGCTCCGGTCACATCGATGCGCCGCACCATCTGGCCTGGCACCCCCTTGTCTCCCCCGGATCGAGTGGTTCGTGTCGAGATGACGCCAGACTATCGAACCTGTATTCGAAAACGCGGCTCTGCCGCGCAACACCCCTCGTACGAGTGACCAGGCCCGGGGATTGGACGGCGCTGCCGAGGGGAGATTCCCTGCGGGAGGCGGGCCGCTCGGGGAAAACGGTCCGACGGGATTGACCCTGGGAGCTCGGGGCTCCGGGTCAGCACCGGGGAGGACAGGTCCCGGCGCCCTCGGGCGTCGGGACTTCCCCATGTCGGGACGTACGGGACGTACGGGACGTACGGCAGGCGGCGCATCACCCTGGCTCCCCTCCCCGAACCGTGGTCATATGCCTCGGCTTCAGAGTGGCACGCGATCCGACCGGCCGCTGCCATTCCGGGCGGAAAACGGTTCAGCACGGAGGGAGCCCGACAGGGCGCAGGGCGACACACGTCGGGCGGCCCCGGAGCCTTCTGCTCCGGGGCCGCCCGACGTCGTACACCGCCCGGTCAGCCGGGCGCGCCTCAGCGCTTCGCCACGAAGACGTGCGAGGCGATCTCCGCCGCCAGCTCCGCCGCCTCCCCGCTGCTGCCCACCAGCACGCCACCCGGCGACTCCGTCACGCTCACCACCGAGCCGGGCTGCACGCCCGCCCTGCGCAGCGTGTACATCAGCTGCGCGTCCGTCTGGATCGGCTCACCGATCCGCCGCACGACCACCGTCTTGCCGTCCGTGCCCGGGTCGAGCTCGGCCAACGAGACCATGCTGTCGTCCAGGAACGGATCCGCCTCCGCCTTCTCGCCCAGCTCCTCCAGGCCCGGGATCGGATTCCCGTACGGCGACTCGGTCGGGTGACGCAGCAGCTCCAGCACACGGCGCTCCACCGCCTCGCTCATCACGTGCTCCCAGCGGCACGCCTCGGCGTGGACCTGCTCCCACTCCAGGCCGATCACGTCGACCAGCAGGCACTCGGCGAGCCGGTGCTTGCGCATCACGCGCGTCGCCAGCTGCCTGCCCTCGCCCGTCAGCTCCAGGTGCCGGTCGCCCGCCACCGTCACCAGGCCGTCCCGCTCCATGCGGGCCACGGTCTGGCTGACCGTGGGACCGCTCTGGTCCAGCCGCTCCGCGATACGGGCCCGCATGGGCACCACACCTTCCTCCTCCAGCTCGAGGATGGTGCGGAGATACATCTCCGTCGTGTCGATCAGTCCGGACATACGTGCCCCTCGAAGAATTCGTGCGCTGCGGCCCCGGCTCAATTCTTACGCATCCCACCGACAACCGTGCCGCGCGGGCGAAGCCCGTATTGACAGCGCAATGGTCCAGACCGCAACGTGATCGGCGGCACGGATGTTCCCGGGCCGTCACGCACTCGTACCGTTCCTACCCACCTCCCACGCTCCGGAAAGGGCTCGGCGATGAGCGAGAGCAAGCTGGCCGGTCAGTTCTTCGACGCCGCCATCGGTCTGCTGCAGCGCGCACGGGACGAGGAGTCGGCGAACATCGCCGCCGCCGGCTCGGCCGTCGCCGACGCCGTCGCCGCGGGCGGCCGGCTGTTCGCCTTCGGCGCGGGCCACTCCTCCCTCGCCGCCCAGGACGTCGTCTACCGGGCCGGAGGCCTGGCCCTGATGAACCTGCTGGCCGTGCCCGGCGCCGTCGGCGTCGACGTCATGCCCGCGACGCTCGGCTCCGCCCTGGAGCGCGTCGACGGCCTCGCCGCGGCGGTCCTCGACTCCAGCCCCGCCACGGCCGGCGACGTCCTCGTGATCGTCTCCCTGTCCGGACGCAACGCCCTGCCCGTCGAAATGGCGAAGAACGCCCGCGCACTCGGACTCACCGTCATCGGCGTGACGTCCTTGGCGTACGCGCGGGAGACCACGTCCCGGCACGCCTCCGGCACCTTCCTCAAGGACCACTGCGACATCGTCCTCGACTCCAAGATCGCGGTCGGCGACGCCGAACTGACGCACGAGGGAATCGAGGCGCCGTTCGCGCCCGCGTCGACGGTCGTGACCAGCGCGCTGATGCAGGCCGTGATGGCCGCCGCCGCCGAGCACCTGGTCGCACGCGGCATCGAGCCCCCGCTGCTGCGCTCGGGCAACGTGGACGGCGGACACGAGTGGAACGGCCGGGTGATGACGGAGTACCGCGACCGGATCTTCTTCCGCCACTGAGGTGCCACGGCGCGGTGCGCCGACTGCGCCCGCGTACGCCCGTGCTCGGCCCCGCCGCCTCAGCTCGGCCGGTCTTCCTGCTCCGCCTGCTCCGTCACCCGCGCCAGATCCAGCGACGCCGCCACCAGGACCGCCACGCTCTCCGCGTACACCGCGTCCGGGCGCTCGAACGCGGGGCGGCTCGCGGTGCGCAGGAACGTCAGCGCCCCCACCGTGCGGCCCCGGCTCCGCAGCGCCGTGCACAGCGCATGGGCCGCGTCCCCCGGCCACTGACGGCGCTCCGCCCACTCCCCGGGGGTGGCCTCCTGGCCCGCGCTCGCCCGCACCGACCCCGTGCGCTCGATCGCCTGGAACACCGGATGCCCCGGCTCGTACCGCACCGGGAGCCCGCCGCCCGCGGCCGACGCCGAAGGACCCGACGCGCCCGACGGCGAGACCGCCGCCCGCACCAGGCGCTGCCCGTCGTCCTCCGCCAGGTCGAGCAGCGCGTGGTCGGCGAACCCGGCGAGCGCGAAGTCCAACTGCACGGCCGCGGCCTCCAGCGGGTCCTCGCACTCCGCGGCCACCCGCCCCGCCCGGTGCAGCTGCCCCGAACGGAACCGCAGCCGGTCCGCGTCCTGCTCCGCCAGCTTCACGTCGGTCACGTCGTGGAACACCCAGCCCACCCCGAGCGGCACCGGCTCCTCCGCGAGCGGCGATGCCAGCCGCAGGAACCCGCTGCGCCAGCAGCGCCTGCGCTCGCCCTCCGGCGTCGCGACAGTCACCCACAGGTCCACGAGACCGCGCGGCGCGCCCTCCGCCAGCACGTGGTGCAGCGCGCCCTCCAGCTCCTCGACCCCCTGGGAGACGAGCTCCCCGAGCGGGCGCCCCAGCACGTTCGCCCGGCCCGCGCCGAGCACCCGCGCGGCCTCGCTGTTGACCACGGCCGGACGCAGATCCACATCGACCATGACGACACCCCAGGACGCGTCGTCGAACAGCGCCTCGCTCAGCGCGATGGACCGCTCCAGATCGATCTGGGCATGGACCTCGCTGAACGCGCAGTACACCCCGGCCGGCTTCCCGTCGGCGCCAAGCACCCGCGCGGACTGCGTGCGCACCAGCACCCGGCCCCCGTCCTTGCGCAGCAGCGCGAACTCGTGCACCTGCCGCCCCGGCACGGCCATCGCGGCCATCAGCCGCTCCTGCACCTCGTCGGCGTCCGCCCGGCGGACCGCCCACCCGGCGAACCCGCGCCGCCCCACGGCCTCCTCGGCGGTCCAGCCCAGAATGCGCTCCGCCTCGCGGTTCCAGTGCGTGACGGTCCCCTCGGCGTCGAACGCGCACAACGCCGCGTCCATCCCGTCGAGCAACGCCGCGAGCAGGTCGGCACCGGCCGGCCCCGCGGCGCCGGCCCCGGGCTCCGGCTCCCCGGACCCGAGGGCGTCGGTGATCTCACTCCTGGAAGCACTCATCCCGGCACCCCTTGCAGGACGTGTCCACGTGTACTGACGCACCTAGGCCCATTCAACTTCAACGTGACACAGGACACACACCGTTCCCCGAAATCGCCCCCGCTCCGGGAAAGAGAGCCGCCTAATTCGCTTGAACCGTGCCGCAGCGCTTCTTAAGGTGTGGGCACACGCGAAAGGAGGTGATCCGAAAACATGGTTTCTTTTCGGACTCGTGAGGTGACTGCGGGCTAACGGCCTGCCGTCGCACTCTGTGCACCTCGGCAGGCCGCCTGCCGAAACCCAAGCAGTCACCCGACCCGTGGGCCGCCGGTAAGTCCGGCCGGCTCCCTCCGTCCGGACGGAGGGACCAAGGCCCACGGGTCGTCTGCGTTTCCGGGCACGGTCTCCGGGCGCGCGGCGAGGGAGGACTCAGGGCGCGAGGCGTTCCACGCGCCAGGCGCCGTCGGTGCGCACGTAGCGCAGGCGGTCGTGCAGCCGGTTCTCGTGGCCTTGCCAGAACTCGACCTCGTCCGGCACGACCCGGATGCCGCCCCAGTGCGCGGGGGCGGGGACCTGTTCGCCCTCCGGGTAGCGTGCGGCCAGCTCCTCGTAGCGGTGCAGCAGTTCGGCGCGCGAGGCGATCACCGACGACTGGTCGCTCGCCCAGGCGCCGAGCTGCGAGCCGTGCGGGCGGGTGCGGAAGTACGCGGCGGTCTCGTCGCGGCCGATGCGGGACGCGGTGCCGTTGACGATGATCTGGCGCTCGAGCGCGTGCCAGGGGAAGAGCAGCGAGACGTACGGGTTGGCGTCGATCTCGCGGCCCTTGCGGGAGTCGTAGTTCGTGAAGAAGACGAAGCCGCGCTCGTCGTACTGCTTGAGCAGCACGGTCCGCGAGGAGGGCCGCCCGTCGGGCGTGGCCGTGGAGACGATCATGGCGTTGGGCTCGAGCAGCGCCGCCGCCGCGGCCTCGGCGAACCAGCGGGAGAACTGCTCCATGGGTCCGGTGGCCAGTGCCGACTCGTTCAGCGGCGTGGAGCGGTACTGCTCGCGCATGACGGCGGGGTCCGGGACGACGAGCTCGGTCTCGGCCGGGTCCGGCACGGGGAGGCCGGAGACGGTCACGTCCGGCGCGGCGTGGTCCGGGCCGGGGCGGCGCGGGCCGGCGGCATCGTGGGCGGCGTGGTCGGTCACGGGGACATCCTGCCGCAGGCCCCAGTTTGCCCGGCACGGAGTGCCGCCAATCCTCCGTGGGCGAATCGGGGCAGTGTGCCGGATGTCACGCTTCCCCGCATCGGACGGACCGGCCAAAATCTGAGGTCGGGCCACTGTGGCCTCCCTACAGCAGGCGATATCGTGCCTGCCTCCCGGCGGTTGGGTGACCACCGGCCGCACGGGGCATCACCGGGGTGACCGCCCCCGCCGTCCACACGGCACACGCACACCACCCGTGCACACCATGTCGTACGCATCTCGAGGAGCCGCCTGATGTCCGACTTCGTACCTGGACTCGAAGGAGTCGTCGCGTTCGAGACGGAGATCGCCGAACCCGACAAGGAGGGCGGCTCGCTCCGCTACCGGGGCGTCGACATCGAAGACCTGGTGGGGCACGTCTCCTTCGGCAATGTGTGGGGCCTGCTCGTCGACGGCGCCTTCAACCCCGGTCTGCCGCCGGCCGAGCCGTTCCCGATCCCGGTGCACTCGGGTGACATCCGCGTCGACGTCCAGTCCGCGCTCGCGATGCTCGCCCCGGTGTGGGGCCTCAAACCGCTCCTCGACATCGACGAGGCGCAGGCCCGCGACGACCTGGCCCGCGCGGCCGTGATGGCGCTGTCGTACGTCGCGCAGTCGGCGCGTGGCCAGGGCCTGCCGATGGTGCCGCAGCGCGAGATCGACAAGGCCGAGTCGGTCGTCGAGCGCTTCATGATCCGCTGGCGCGGCGAGCCGGACCCCAAGCACGTCAAGGCGGTCGACGCGTACTGGACCTCCGCCGCCGAGCACGGCATGAACGCCTCGACGTTCACCGCCCGCGTCATCGCCTCGACCGGCGCCGACGTGGCGGCGGCCCTGTCGGGTGCCGTGGGCGCGATGTCGGGACCGCTGCACGGCGGGGCGCCCTCCCGCGTGCTCGGCATGATCGAGGAGATCGAGCGCACCGGCGACGCGGGCGCGTACGTCCGGCAGGCCCTCGACAAGGGCGAGCGTCTGATGGGCTTCGGTCACCGTGTCTACCGGGCCGAGGACCCGCGGGCGCGCGTGCTGCGCCGTACGGCGAAGGAGCTGGGGGCGCCGCGTTTCGAGGTCGCGGAGGCGCTGGAGAAGGCGGCGCTCGAGGAGCTGCACAACCGCCGTCCGGACCGGGTGCTGGCGACGAACGTCGAGTTCTGGGCGGCGATCATGCTGGACTTCGCCGAGGTCCCGGCGCACATGTTCACGTCGATGTTCACCTGTGCCCGTACGGCGGGCTGGTCGGCGCACATCCTGGAGCAGAAGCGCACGGGCCGCCTGGTGCGGCCGTCGGCGCGGTACGTGGGGCCGGGCGCGCGCAGCCCGCGCGACATCGCGGGTTACGAGGACATCGCCGGCTGAGAGCCGTCACCGGCCGGACGGGGTGCGCGCGGGGGCCGCGCGCACCCCGGGTGCTCAGACGCCTGTGAGGTGGAGGCGGCCGTCGCAGAGGCGGGCCGTGACGTCGGCGTCCGGGGCGGGCATCACGACCGGCCCGGGCCGGAGCGGGCCCGTCTCGGTGACCGTGGCGTCGACGGTGTACCGCTTCACCCCAGCGCCTCCTCCACCAGTGCCGCCCACTGCGCCACCACCCGCTCGCGCCGCGCCGCGTCGTCGGTGAGGAGGTTGGCGAGGCCCAGGCCGCGCGCCATGTCGAGCAGGCCCTGGACCGTCTCGCGTACGCCGGGGCGCGACTCGTCGGCGTCCAGCAGGCGGACCGCGATGCGGTGGGTCTCGCGGCCGACCCTCGCCTCCAGTTCGGTCACGCGCGGACGCAGCTGCTCCTCGTTGGAGGCGGCCACCCACAGCTGGAGCGCGGCCCGGAACAGCGGGCCCGTGTAGAGGTCGACCAGGGCCGCGACGACCGACGCCCGGTCCTGGACGGGGAGGTCCCGCAGTGCCTGCGAGCGTTCCTCGGCGACGTACTCGACCGCAGCGGTGAACAGGTCCTCGCGGGTGGGGAAGTGGTGCTGCGCCGCGCCGCGGGAGACCCCGGCGCGCTCGGCGACGACGGACACGGTCGAACCCGCCCAGCCGACCTCGGCCAGGCAGGCGACGGCGGCCTCCAGCAGCCGCTGCCGGGTCGCCCGGCTGCGGTCCTGCTTCGGGGCCTTCGCCGCCGGGGGCGGAGTCACAACACCCATGCGGGATCCCGTCGTTCGAGAAAGGCTGTCATCCCCTCGCGCGCCTCGGGCGACGCGAAGAGCGTCGCCGAACGCCGGACCAGGTCCTCGGCGTCCCGGTCGAAGGTTTCCAGCACCCTAGCCGTGACCAGTGCCTTGGACGCGGCCAGCCCCTGGGGGGACGCCCTGCGCAGGCCCTCGACCAGCGGCGCCAGTGCCTCGTCCACGTCGGCGGCGGCGAGCGTGAGCAGCCCGGTGCGGGTGGCCTCGGCGGCGTCGAACCGTTCGCCGGTGAGGTAGTAGCGCTCGGCGGCGCGGGGGGCCATCCGGGGCAGCAGCGGCAGCGAGATCACCGCGGGCGCCACCCCGATCCGCACCTCGGTGAACGCGAAGTCCGACGTGTCCGTCGCGGCGGCGATGTCGCACGCCCCGACCAGACCGAGCCCGCCGGCCCGTACATGGCCCGCGATCCGTGCCACGACAGGTTTGGGCAGCGTCACGATCTGCCGCAGCAGGGCGACGAACGTGTACGGGCTCGGCGGCGCCTTCAGGTCGGCGCCGGCGCTGAACGTGGTGCCGGTGTGCGTGAGCACCACGGCCCGCACGGTCTCGTCCTCGCCGCACCGGGCGAGCGCCTCGGCCAGCTCGCCGACGAGCCGTGCGGACAGCGCGTTGCGGCTGTCCGGGGCGTCGAGCGTCAGGGTGGTGATGCCGCGGTCGCGGTCGGTGCGGATCGTCATGCGGTCTACTCCTCGGAACGGTTCTCGCGGTCCCTGAGCTCTCGACGGAGGATCTTCCCCGACGCGGCGCGCGGGATGCCGACGGTGAACTCGACGCGGCGCACTTTCTTGTACGGCGCGACGCGCTCGGCGACGAACGCGAGGACGTCGTCCTCGGTCAGCCGCTCCGCGTCCGGCTGCCGTACGACGTACGCCTTCGGGACCTCGTTGCCGTGCTCGTCCAGGACGCCGATCACCGCGGCGTCGGCGACGGACGCGTGGGTGAGCAGCAGCGCCTCCAGCTCGGCGGGGGCGACCTGGAAGCCCTTGTACTTGATCAGCTCCTTGACGCGGTCGACGACGAACAGCCAGCCGTCCTCGTCGACGCGCCCGATGTCGCCGGTGTGCACCCAGCCGTCGGCGTCGATCATGGCGGCGGTGGCGTCGGGGCGGCCGAGGTAGCCCTTCATCACCTGGGGCCCGCGGATGGCGATTTCGCCCTCCTCGCCGGCGGCCGCGTCCTCGCCGGAGCCGTCGAGGGCGAGGAGGCGCATCTCGGTGTTCGGCAGGAGCAGCCCCACGGCTCCCGGCGGGGGGTTCTGCGCGGAGAGCGGCACGACGTGGGTGCCCGGGGAGAGTTCGGTCATCCCGTACGCCTGCCGCACCGGCGGCAGGCCGAGGCGGCGGGAGCAGGCTTCGCCGAGCCGGGCGTCGAGCGGGGCGGCCGCGCTGACGATGTAGCGCAGCGAGGACAGGTCGTACTTCGCGACGGCCGGGTGCTTGGCGAGCGCGAGGACGATCGGCGGGGCGACGTACAGGCCGCTGATGCGGTGTTCCTGGATCGCCGACAGGAACGGGTCGAGCTCGAAGCGGGACAGCACGACGACGGTCGCGCCCTGCCGCAGCGGGGCGTTCATCAGGGCGGTGAGGCCGTAGATGTGGAAGAAGGGCAGGACGGCCAGGATGCGGTCGCCGGGGCCCGTCGGGATGAAGGGCTCCAGCTGAGCCAGGTTGGTGGCGATGGACCGGTGTGTGAGCATCACGCCCTTGGGCAGGCCGGTCGTGCCCGACGAGTACGGCAGGGCCGCGACGTCCTCGGTCGGGTCGATCGCCGGCTGGGGCTCGGGGGCGGTGGAGGCGAGCATGTCGAGGACGCTCGCATGCCCGTCGGCGCGGTCGCAGACGAAGATCTCCTCGATTCCGGCGGCGAGTTCGGCGGCGCGGCGGGCGACCTCCAGCAGCGGGGAGACGGTGACGATCCAGCGGGCGGAGGAGTCGCGCAGCTGTTTCGCGAACTCCTCCGCCGTGGAGAGCGGATGGACGGTGGTCACCGACGCGCCCGCCCGTGTCGCCCCGTAGAACACGGCCGGGTAGGCGACCGTGTTGGGGCTGTGCAGGGCCAGCACGTCGCCCTTGACGAGGCCGGCGTCGGCGAGGGCCGCGGCGATCCTGCGGTGGAACAGGTCGAGTTGCCGGTAGGTGACGGTGGTGCCGTTCGCGCCGTCGACGAGGGCTACCGTGTCGCCGTACTCGGCGGCGCGGCCCAGCACGGCCTCGTGGATGGGTTCGACGACGGCCGGGACATCTGCGTAGCTGCTGCGGAACACCATGACGGCCCCCTCGGCGGGTGGGTACGGACGGCCAGGATGTCGTGCGTCAGTACGACTTGGGGAGCCCCAGGGACTGGTGGGACACGTAGTTGAGGACCATTTCGCGGCTGACCGGGGCGATACGGGCCACGCGGGCCGCGGTGACCAGCCTCGCGAGGCCGTACTCGCGGGTGAGCCCGTTGCCGCCGAGGGTGTGCACGGCCTGGTCGACGGCCTTCACGCACGCCTCACCGGCCGCGTACTTGGCCATGTTGGCGGCCTCCCCCGCGCCGACGTCGTCGCCCGCGTCGTACAGGGCGGCGGCCTTCTGCATCATCAGCCGGGCGAGTTCGAGCTCGATGTGGGCCTGGGCGAGGGGGTGGGCGATGGCCTGGTGGGCGCCGATGGGGTCCTTCCAGACCTGGCGTTCCTTGGCGTAGTCGACGGCCTTGGCGAGGGCGTAGCGGCCCATGCCGATGGCGAAGGCGGCCGTCATGATGCGCTCCGGGTTGAGTCCGGCGAACAGCTGGAGCAGACCCGCGTCCTCTTCGCCGACGAGCGCGTCCGCGGGCAGGCGCACGTCGTCGAGCACGAGCTCGAACTGCTTCTCCTGTGCGTGCAGTTCCATGTCGATGGCCGTGCGGTGGAAGCCCTCGGCGTCGCGGGGGACGATGAACAGGCAGGGCTTCAGCCGGCCCGTACGGGCGTCTTCGGTCCGGCCGACGATCAGGGTGGCGTCCGCGATGTCGACCCCGGAGACGAAGACCTTGCGGCCGGTCAGCGACCAGCCGTCGGCGGTCCGGCGGGCGGTGGTGGTGATGCGGTGCGCGTTGGATCCGGCGTCCGGCTCGGTGATGCCGAACGCCATGGTCACACTGCCGTCGGCGAGACCGGGCAGCCAGGTGCGCCTCTGCTGCTCGGTGCCGAACCGCGCGATGACGGTGGCGCAGATCGCGGGCGAGACGATCATCATGAGCAGGGGGCAGCCGGCCGCGCCGGACTCCTCCAGCACGATGGACAGTTCGCTGATGCCGCCGCCTCCGCCGCCGTACTCCTCCGGGAGGTTCACGCCGAGGTAGCCCAGCTTGCCGGCCTCGGCCCACAGTGTGGCGCGGTCGTACGACTGGCCGTGGCGCCTGGCGAGGGCGGCGACGGCGGCGCGCAGGTCCTGGTGGTCCTGGCTCTCGATGACGGTCATGACGCGATGTCCTCCTGGGCTTCCGGTACGTCCTGTACGACGGCGAGCAGGGCGCCGACCTCGACCTGGCGGCCGGGGTGGGCGTGGAGCGCGGTGAGCGTGCCGGAGGCGGGCGAGACGATCCTGTGCTCCATCTTCATGGCCTCCAGCCAGACGAGCGGCTGCCCCTGGACGACCCTGGCGCCCTCGTGGACGCCGTCTCCGACCCGCACGACGGTCCCGGGCATGGGAGCGAGGAGCGAGCCGGGCTCGGCCCCGGCGGCGGGGTCGGTGAACCGGGGGCGGGCGGTGAGGGTGTGGGCGCCGGCGGGGCTGTCGACGTACACGGTGTCGCCGTGGACGGTGACGTCCCAGGCCCGTACGACCCCGTCGGTCTCCAGCCGCACGCGGGAGGGGGCCGCCTCGACGGCGCGTACGCCGGGGGTGCCGGGGAGTTCGTAGCCCCCGTCGCGGGCGGGCCGGTAGCGGACCTCGTGGCCGTTGTAGGTCTTGACCTGGTCCTGGGAGGCGAGGTTGCGCCAGGCGCCGCCGAACCGGCCCCGGCGCCCGGCGGCGTCCGCGAGGGCGGCCGCGACGGCGGCGTGCGCCTCGCCGGGCCGGGGGGCGGTGAGTTCGCCGAGGTGGCGTTCGTAGAACCCGGTGTCGAGGCGGGCTCCGGCGAAGTCGGCGTGCTCCAGCGACCGCACGAGCAGGTCCCGGTTGGTGACGGGCCCGTGCAGGCGGGCCCGCCGCAGGGCGTGCGCGAGCCGGCGGACCGCCTCGGCGCGGGTGGGCGCCCAGGCGACGACCTTGGCGATCATGGGGTCGTAGTGCACGCCGATGGTGTCTCCCGCGGCGTACCCCGAGTCGACGCGGACGGCCGGGGGGCCGCCCGGTACCTCGAAGGCGTGCAGCACCCCGGTCTGCGGGGTCCAGCCGGTGGCCGGGTCCTCCGCGTACAGGCGGGCCTCCACGGCGTGGCCCGCGGACTCGGGCGGGTCCGCGGGCAGGGCCGCTCCCTCGGCCACGGCGAGCTGCAGGGC
Source organism: Streptomyces sp. NPDC049597 (assembly GCF_040675505.1). NCBI lineage: Bacteria > Bacillati > Actinomycetota > Actinomycetes > Kitasatosporales > Streptomycetaceae > Streptomyces > Streptomyces sp. NPDC049597. Next base: position 44,373 of record NZ_JBFAOY010000002.1, on the reverse strand, counting down.
GACCAGGTCGATGCCGAAGACGGCCTCCGTGACCGGGTGTTCGACCTGGAGGCGGGTGTTCATCTCCAGGAAGTGGGCCCGGCCGTCCCGGCCCACGAGGAACTCGACGGTGCCCGCGCCCGTGTAGCCCACGGCCCGCGCCGCCCGCACGGCCTGCGCGTGCAGCGCGTCGACGAGCCCGTCCGGCAGTCCGGGCGCCGGTGACTCCTCGATCACCTTCTGGTGGCGGCGCTGCAGCGAGCAGTCCCGCGTGCCGAGCGCCCACACCGTGCCGTGCGTGTCGGCGAGGATCTGGACCTCCACGTGGCGGCCGTCCTCCACGTAGGGCTCGACGAACACCGCTCCGTCGCCGAACGCGGACGCCGCCTCCGAACTCGCCGCCTCCAGTTCGCCCGGCAGCGCGGACAGGGAGCGGACGATCCGCATCCCCCGGCCGCCGCCGCCCGCCGCCGCCTTCACGAGGACGGGGAGGTCGGCCTCGGTGAGCGTGCCGGCGTCCAGGGGCGCGAGGCCCATCAGTTCCTTGGCCCGCGTCTTCGACGCCATCGCCTCGATGGCCTCGGGAGCCGGACCGATCCAGGTCAGGCCGGCGTCCTGCACGGCGCGGGCGAAGTCCGCGTTCTCGGAGAGGAACCCGTACCCCGGGTGGACCGCGTCCGCGCCGGCGGCCAGCGCCGCCTTCACGATCAGGTCGCCGCGCAGGTACGTCTCCGCGGGCGCGGCGCCCGGCAGCCGTACCGCCGCGTCCGCCTCGCGCACGTGCAGGGCGCGGGCGTCGGGGTCGGAGTGGACCGCGACCGTCGCGATCCCGAGGTCACGGCAGGTGCGGAAGACGCGGCAGGCGATCTCGCCGCGGTTCGCCACCAGGACAGAAGCAATCACGGAAGGGTCCTCACATCCGGAAGACGCCGAAGCCGCCGCGGGCGCCCTCGACCGGTGCCGTGTGGATGGCGGACAGGCACAGGCCGAGCACCGTCCGCGTGTCGCGGGGGTCGATGACCCCGTCGTCGTAGAGCCGCCCCGACAGGAACACCGGCAGCGACTCGGCCTCGATCTGCTGCTCGACCATCGCGCGCAGCCCGGCGTCGGCTTCTTCGTCGTAGGGCTGCCCCTTCGCCGCCGCCGACGCGCGGGCGACGATCGACAGCACGCCCGCGAGCTGCTGCGGGCCCATCACCGCCGACTTGGCGCTCGGCCAGGCGAACAGGAACCGCGGGTCGTACGCCCGTCCGCACATGCCGTAGTGCCCGGCCCCGTAGGAGGCGCCCATCAGCACCGACAGGTGCGGGACACGGGAGTTGGACACCGCGTTGATCATCATCGCGCCGTGCTTGATGATGCCGCCCTGCTCGTACTCCCTGCCGACCATGTAGCCGGTGGTGTTGTGCAGGAAGACCAGCGGGATGTCGCGCTGGTTGGCGAGCTGGATGAACTGGGCCGCCTTCTGCGACTCGGCGCTGAAGAGCACGCCCTGCGCGTTGGCGAGGATGCCGACGGGGTAGCCGTGCAGCCGCGCCCACCCGGTCACCAGGCTCGGCCCGTACAGCGGCTTGAACTCGTCGAAGTCCGAGCCGTCCACGATCCGGGCGATGACCTCCCGCGGGTCGAACGGCGTCTTCAGGTCCTCCGGCACGATGCCGAGCAGCTCCTCGGCCGCGTACTTCGGGGGCTTTGCCGGAAGGGGATCGGCGTGTGCCTTGCGCCAGTTGAGACGGGCGACGATCCGCCGCGCCTGACGCACCGCGTCCTGCTCGTCGAGCGCGTAGTGGTCCGCGAGCCCGGAGGTGCGCGCGTGCATCTCGGCACCGCCCAGCGACTCGTCGTCGCTCTCCTCGCCGGTCGCCATCTTCACCAGCGGCGGGCCGCCGAGGAAGACCTTCGACCGCTCCTTGATCATCACGGTGTGGTCGGACATGCCGGGGACGTACGCCCCGCCGGCCGTCGAGTTGCCGAACACGACCGCGATCGTCGGGATGCCGGCCGCCGAGAGCCGGGTGATGTCGCGGAACAGCGCCCCGCCGGGGATGAAGATCTCCTTCTGGGACGGCAGGTCCGCGCCGCCCGACTCGACGAGCGCGATGCACGGCAGCCGGTTGGCGTACGCGATCTCGTTGGCGCGCAGGGCCTTCTTGAGCGTCCACGGGTTGGACGCACCGCCGCGCACCGTCGGGTCGTTGGCGGTGATCAGGCACTCGACGCCCTCGACGACGCCGATGCCGGTGACGATCGACGCGCCCACGGGGTAGTCGCTGCCCCACGCGGCGAGCGGGGACAGCTCCAGGAAGGGGGTGTCGGGGTCGAGCAGCAGCTCGATCCGCTCGCGGGCGAGGAGCTTGCCCCGCTTCCGGTGCCGGGCGACGTACTTCTCGCCGCCTCCCGCGAGCGCCTTGGCGTGCTCCGCCTCCAGGTCGGCGAGACGGGCGAGCATCGCCTCGCGGTGGGCGGCGTATTCGGGGCCCGTCACATCGAGGGCCGAGCCGAGGACGGTCACAGCAAAGCCTCCGGGATGTCGGCGTAGCGGGCGCGCAGCCATTCGCCCAGTGCCTTGGCCTGCGGGTCGAAACGGGCCTGGGCGGCCACGCCGTCGCCGAGGATCTTCTCGACGACGAAGTTCAGGGCGCGCAGGTTGGGCAGCACGTGCCGGGCGACGGGCAGCGCGGCGGTCTCCGGTAGCAGGGCCCGCAGCCGCTCGGTGGTCAGTTCGTGGGCGAGCCAGCGCCAGGCGTCGTCGGAGCGGGCCCAGACGCCGATGTTGGCGTCGCCTCCCTTGTCCCCGCTGCGGGCGCCCAGGACGAGACCGAGGGGGGCGCGACGGGTCGGGCCGGGGGGCAGCGGCTCGGGCAGCGCGCCGGGGGGCACCTCGCCGTCCGGCGCCACGCCGGCGGCGGACGGGATGTCCACGCGCTGCCCGTCCGGGAGCACGGCGGTGTGCGGGACCGTGGCCGCGGGGACGTGCACGGCGTCGAACACCCCGTACGGCGCGCCCTTGCCCGGCGGGGCCGTCACATGGAAGCCGGGGTAGCTGCCGAGCGCGAGTTCGATCGCGGCGCCGCTCACCGCGCGCCCGACCCGTTCGGCGTCCGGGTCGCGCACCACGAGCCGGAGGTAGGCGCTGGCCCGTTCCTCGGTGTCGGCGTCGGCCGCGTCGGTGCGGGCCAGCTCCCAGCGCACCTCGGCGGGCCGGTGCTTGCCGAGCGCGTCCTCCAACTGCTCCTGGACAAGTCGTGCCTTGGCCTCGACGTCGAGCCCGGTCAGGACGAACACGACCTCGTTGCGCCAGCCGCCGATGCGGTTGAGCCCCACCTTGAGGGTGGGCGGCGGAGCCTCGCCGCGCACGCCGGAGATCCGCACCCGGTCCGGGCCGTCCTCCTCCAGGCGTACGGTGTCGAGCCGGGCGGTCACGTCCGGCCCCGCGTACCGGGCACCGCCCGTCTCGTACAGCAGCTGCGCGGTGACCGTGCCGACGTCGACCAGGCCGCCGGTGCCGTCGTGCTTGGTGACGACGCAGGTGCCGTCGGCGTGGATCTCGGCGAGGGGGAAGCCGGGGCGGCGCATGTCGTGGCCGGCGAAGAACGCGTAGTTGCCGCCGGTGGCCTGGGTGCCGCATTCGAGGACGTGCCCGGCGACGACCGCGCCCGCGAGCCTGTCGTACTCCTGCGGTCCCCAGCCGAAGTGGGCGGCGGCGGGGCCGGTGACGAGGGCGGCGTCGGTGACGCGGCCGGTGACCACGACGTCCGCGCCGGCGCGCAGGCACGCGGCGATGCCGGCGCCGCCGAGGTAGGCGTTGGCGGTCAGCGCGTCGGGGAAGCGGGCGGACAGGTCGTCGCCCTCGACGTGGGCGACGCGGACGGGGACGCCGATCCGTGCGGCGAGGGCGCGGACGGCGTCGGCGAGTCCGGCGGGGTTGAGCCCGCCCGCGTTCGTGACGATGCGGACGCCGCGTTCGTGGGCGAGGCCGAGGGTGTCCTCCAGTTGCCTCAGGAAGGTCTTGGCGTAGCCGAGGCGCGGGTCCTTGAGGCGGTCGCGGCCGAGGATGAGCATGGTCAGCTCGGCGAGGTAGTCGCCGGTGAGGACGTCGAGGGGCCCGCCGGTGAGCATCTCGCGCACGGCGTCGAACCGGTCGCCGTAGAACCCGGATGCGTTCCCGACGCGCAGCGGCGCGGTGCTGCCACGGAGGGCGCCGTCCGTGGCCGCGGGAACGGGGCCGCCGCCGGCCCGGTTCACCGGTGCCCCCCGTCGTCGGCACCCGGCTTGCGGGTTCCCGGCTCGCGTCCCGTGCCGGGCGGGCCCGCGAAGGCCTGGGCGATGTCGAGCCAGCGGTCGGCGTCGGGCCCCGTCGCGCGCAGCGACAGGTCCGCGCGGTGCGCGCGCTGCGTGACGAGGAGGCAGAAGTCCAGCGCCGGGCCGGTGATCCGCTGGACCGCGTCCTTCGGACCGTGGGCCCACAGGCGGCCGCCGGGTCCGGTCAGTTCGACACGGAACGGCTCGGACGGCGGGGTCAGCCCGTGCACCCCGTACGCGAAGTCCCGCGTCCGCACGCCGAGGCGCACGATCTGCGCGAGCCGCGTCGTCGGTTCCCGCACGACGCCGAGCGCGTCGGCGATGTCCTGGCCGTGCGCCCACGTCTCCATCAGGCGCGCGGTCGCCATCGTCGCGGCGCTCATCGGGGGCCCGTACCAGGGGAACCGGGCGCCGGGCGGGGCCTCGCGCAGGGCGGTCAGCAGCACCTCGCGGCCCTCGCGCCACCGGTGCATCAGGTCGGCGGGGGGCAGGGCCGCGCCTTCGGCCGCGCCGTCGTCGACGAACGAGTGCGGAGCGGCGAGCGCCTTGGTGATCTCCGCGGCGAAGGAGTCGGGATCGGTGACCGCCGTCAGCGCGGCACGGTCGGTCCAGGCGAGGTGGGCGATCTGGTGGGCGACGCTCCAGCCCTCGGCGGGGGTCGCCGCGGTCCATCCGGCGGGGTCCAGACCGGCGACCAGCCGGTCGAGTTCATCGCTTTCGTCGCGCAGGTCGTCGAGCACGGCAGTCGGATCGGACACGTAACGCTCCCTGGGGGCACGACGGTTCGTGCCCGGAGCATGGCAGCGTTCCATAAAACAAGCAAGCGTGCTTGCTTTGATTTTTAGCCGTAACAGGCCCGTTCAGGCCCCACGTGCGTCAGGACCGCAGCGACCACCGGCACCAACCACCAACGGCCCCCGCCCCGGTCAGGAACGGGCCTGGCTGCACCACGTGCATCAGGACCGCAGCGACCACCGGCACCAACCACCAACGGCCCCCGCCCTGGTCAGGAACGGGCCTGGCTGCACCGGACCGCTCCCATGCTCGCCGCGACCACCAGCGCGATCGCCGCCAGCTCGGCGGGTGCCAGAGCCTGGCCCAGGACGAGGAATCCGGCCGTCGCCGCGATCGCGGGCTCCAGGCTCATCAGCACGGCGAACGTCGCCGCGGGCAGCCTGCGCAGCGCCAGCAGTTCGAGGGTGTACGGGAGGACCGACGACATCAACGCCACCGCGAGGCCGAGCCCCAGCGTGGACGGCACGACCAGCTTCGACCCGGCCTCCATCAGGCCCAGCGGCAGACTGAGCAGCGCGCCCACGCCCATCGCGAGCGCGAGCCCGTCCGCCTGCGGGAAGCGCCGCCCGGTGCGGGCGCTGAAGACGATGTACGCCGCCCACATCGCTCCCGCGCCCAGGGCGAACAGCGCGCCCACGGGGTCGAGCCGGTCGAAACCGCCGCCGCTGAGCAGGAACACGCCCGCGAGCGCGAGCCCCGCCCACAGCAGGTTGACGAGCCTGCGCGAGGCGATCACCGACATGACGAGCGGGCCGAGCACCTCCAGGGTGACGGCGGCGCCCAGCGGGATGCGGTGGGCGGCCTGGTAGATGAGGACGTTCATCGCGGCCATCGCGGCGCCGAAGGCGACGACCGTGACCCAGTCGGCGCGCGTGTGCCCGCGCAGGCGCGGCCGGCACACCACGAGCAGCACGAGCGCGGCGAGCACGAGCCGCAGCGTGACCACGCCGAACGGGCCCGTACGCGGCATCAGCATCACGGCGATGGCGGCCCCGAACTGCACGGACAGCGCTCCCGCCACGACCAGCGACACGGGCCCGAGCGACCGCCGCGACCGTCCGGCCGACGCCTCGGCCACGGGCCCGGCCCCCTCGGGGAGTACGACGACGGCCCCGGCGGCACCGGGGCCGCCCGCCCCCGTGGGTACGCCCGAGCGTCCGTCCACGGAGCCCGCCTCGTTCACCGCCCGGCCTCCCTGCTCGCCTCGCCCGGTTCCGTCCCTCCCACGCTACGGACCCGCCCTGCCCCGGTGAAATGTTTTTCTCGCTGCGGTTATGCTCTGTACGTATGAGCATCGAGCTGCGTCACCTCCGCTGCTTCCTCGCCATCGCCGAGGAGTCGAGCGTGACCAGGGCCGCCGCCCGGCTGAACCTCACCCAGCCCAGCGTCTCCCGCTCGCTCGCCGCCCTGGAGAGGCATCTCGGCACCCGGCTCGTCGACCGCTCCACGCACCACCTGGCGCTCACCGCCGAGGGGCGGGCGTTCCGCGACAAGGCGGCCGCCGCCGTCACCGCGTTCGACGAGGCGCTGGACGCGGGCCGGCTGCTGCGCACACCGCTGCGGCTCGGCCACGCCTGGGCCGCCCTCGGCGCGTACACCACGCCGCTGCTGCGCCGGTGGGAGCGCGAGCACCCGCGGACACCGCTCGAACTGCTCCGTGTCGACGACCGCACGGCGGGGCTCACCGGCGGCCGGGTGGACGCCGCCGTCCTGCGCGGCCCCGTCGACACGCCGGGCCTGGTCACGGCGCTGCTGTTCACCGAGGCGCGCATCGCCGCGGTCACGGCCGACGGCCCGCTCGCGGCGCGCGCCACGCTCACCCTCGCCGACGTGGCGACCGGGCCCGTCGTCCTGAACACCGTCTCCGGCATGACGACCCCCGATCTGTGGCCGCCCGACGCCCGGCCCGCCGACACGCTCACCGTCGGCAACACCGACGACTGGCTGACCGCGATCGCGGCCGGCCGCGGCGCGGGCGTCTCGGCCGCCTCCACCGCCGAACTGCACGCCAACCCCGGCGTCGCCTACCGCCCGCTGACCGACGCCCCGCCGGTCCCGGTCCTGCTCGCCTGGCGTGCCACGTCACCGCACCCCGCGATCACCGCCCTGCTGACCCTGGCCCGGCAGGTGGCGACGGCCGCTCCCTGACCGGCCCGGCGCGCCGCCCCGACACCCCTGGCCCGGCTGGTCGGTGACGGTTCCGCTCGGGGGGCGCCTCGCATCGCCCCGCGGGACGAGGGCCCGCCCGGGGGCAAGGCCCCGGGTCCGGGGAACGCTCACAGTGTGCCGCCTCGGCGAGGCGGCCCGCCCGCGGGGTCAGCCGTCCGGGGCCGTGCTCAGTGCGTCCGCCAGCACCTCCGCCAGGTGCCGCGCCCGGCGGCCGGCCAGCTGGTCCAGTTGGGTGCGACAGGAGAAGCCGTCCGCCAGCAGCACCGTCTCCGGCGACGCCTCCCGCACCGCCGGGAGCAGCTGCTCCTCCGCGCACGCCACCGACACCTCGTAATGGCCCGCCTCGAAGCCGAAGTCGCCTGCCAGGCCGCAGCAGCCGCCGCTCAGCTCCCCGCTCAGCCCGGCCTTCTCCCGCAGCGCCCGCTCGTCCGCGTCGCCCAGCACCGCGTGCTGGTGGCAGTGCGTCTGGCCCGCCACCGGGCGGTCCAGGCGCGGCGGGTTCCAGTCGGGGGCGCACTGCGCGAGGGTCTGCGCGAACGTCCGCACCGAGGCCGCGAGCCGGGCAGCCCGCGGATCACCGCCCATCAGCTCCGGCAGGTCCGTCTTCAGCGTCGCGGCGCAGCTCGGCTCCAGCACCGTGACCGGGGCGCCCAGTTCGAGCAGTGGCTCCATCGTGTCCAGCGTGCGCCGCATGACGGAGCGTGCCCGGTCCAGCTGGCCCGTGGAGACGTACGTCAGCCCGCAGCAGACCCGGCCGGGCGGCAGCACGATCCCGACGTCCGCCGCCTGAAGGACATCCGCCGCCGCCATGCCCACGGACGGCGACAGCCGGTCGGTGAAGGTGTCCGGCCACAGCACCGTCGTACGGCCCCTCGCGAACACGCCCGTGCGCTCCCGCAGATGCTCCCGCAGCAGGCGGCTCAGCGGACGGGGCGCGAGGACCGGCAGCCGCCGCTCCGGCGCGATGCCGCACATCCGCTTGGCCAGCGCGGCCGCCGGGCCGAAGCGGGCGAGCGCGTTGACGGCCGGCGCGAGGGGCCCGGCGAGCCGCAGCCACTCCGGCAGCCGGCCCATCGCGTAGTGCGCGGCGGGCCTGCGGCGGCCCGCGTAGTGGTGGTGCAGGAACTCCGCCTTGTACGTGGCCATGTCCACGCCCACCGGGCAGTCGCTGCGGCAGCCCTTGCACGACAGGCACAGGTCGAGCGCCTCCAGCACCTCCGCCGACCGCCAGCCGTCCGTGACGATCTCGCCCGCCAGCATCTCGTGCAGCAGCCGCGCCCGCCCCCGTGTCGAGTGCCGCTCCTCGCCGGTCGCCCGGTAGGAGGGGCACATCACGCCGCCGCCGGCCGCGGGCTGCTCCGTACGGCACTTGGCGACGCCGACACAGCGCCGCACCGCGCCCGCGAAGTCGCCGCCATCGTGCGGGTAGCCGAACGCGACGTCGACCGGCCGCCTGGGCAGCACGTCGAAGCGGAGGTCGGTGTCGAGCGGGGCGGGGCGGACGAGCACGCCCGGGTTCAGCAGGCCGTCGGGGTCCCACAGGTCCTTGAAGGCGCCGAAGAGACCGACGAGTTCCGGCCCGTACATCCGTGGCAGCAGCTCCGCGCGCGCCATGCCGTCGCCGTGCTCGCCGGACAGCGACCCGCCGTGCGCGACGACGAGGTCGGCCACCTGCTCGGAGAACGCGCGGAAGCGCGCCACCCCCTCCCGGCTCATCAGGTCGAAGTCGATGCGGACGTGGATGCAGCCGTCGCCGAAGTGGCCGTAGGGCGTGCCGCGCAGGCCGTGGTCGGCGAGCAGGGCACGGAAGTCGCGCAGGTACGGGCCGAGGCGCGCGGGCGGGACGGCGCAGTCCTCCCAGCCCGGCCACGCCTCGCCTGCGTCCCGCGTCCTGGTCGCGGTGCCGGCCGCGTCCTCGCGTACGCGCCACAGCGCCCGCATGCCGGCCGGGTCGTCGACGACCGTGCCGTCGAGCGCGTCGGCGGCCCGTAGGATCCGGGCCGCGCGCGCACGCGCCTCGGCGGCGGTGCGGCCGCCGGTCTCGACGAACAGCCAGGCCCCGCCGCGCGGCAGGCCCGCCGCGTCCGGTACGAGGTCGTCGGCCATGCCCTCGACGGTCAGCGGCCGGTGGGGCAGGAGGCCGGCGGCAGCCTCGGCCGCGGCGCTCTCGTCGGGGTAGCCGAGCACGGCGAGGGCGCGGGCGGCCGGGGTCTCGACCAGGCCGACGGTCACCTCGGTCAGGACGGCGAGGGTGCCCTCGCTGCCGCAGAAGGCGCGGGCGAGATCGGTGCCCTTCTCGGGGAGCAGGGCGTCGAGGGCGTAACCGGAGATCCGGCGCGGCAGCCCGGCGGGATAACCGGTGCGCAGCAGCGCCAGGTTGGCGCGGACGAGGTCGTCGAGGCCGGGCGGGACGCCGGTGGAACCGCTGCCCCGGCCGAGGGTGACGGGGGTACCCGTCGAGGTGACGGCCTCGAGGCCGTGGACGTTGTCCGCCGTGGTGCCCCAGCGCACGGAGTGGGAGCCGCACGCGTTGTTCCCCACCATCCCGCCGATCGTGCACCTGCTGTGCGTCGACGGGTCCGGTCCGAAGGCGAGGCCGTGGGCCCGCACCGCCGCCTGGAGCGTGTCCAGCACCGCTCCCGGCTGCACGACGGCCCTACGGGCCCCGGGGTCGACGGAGAGGATCGCGTTCATGTGGCGCGTGAAGTCGAGGACGACGCCGACGCCCGTGGCCTGGCCCGCGATCGACGTCCCGGCCCCGCGCGGCACCACGGGCACCCCGTGCTCGCGGCACACCGCCAGCGCCGCCGCGACGTCGTCCGCGTCGCGCGGCGCCACCACGCCCTCGGGGACCCGCCGGTAGTTGGAGGCGTCCATGGTCGTCAGGGCCCGTGCCGCGACGCCGAAGTCGACATCGCCCCGCACGGCGGCTCTGAGCGCCCGCGCCACGTCGTGCGTATCCCCTGTCATGTCTCCCAGGATGACCCGCACGGCCCGCCTCACACCTGCGTCACCTCCGGGAAGCCGGTCCCGGTCGCGCACGCGGTACGGCGGAGAACGGAAAGAGGGGCGCCGGCCCCTTGCCCAAGTGATCGCCAACTCTCCTATAGTGACCTCCACTTGATCAGCATGCAGCGGCTTCGACACTCCCCACCGCACCCCCGGAAGGCACCGTTCGATGACCCGCACCGACGAGAAACGATGACCTGCGCGGGGGCACAGCTCAGCGCGATGAAGATCGTGGTGGCCGGCGGTTCCGGCACGGGAAGCACGACGATGGTGCGGTCCGTCAGCGAGATCCGCCCGCTGCACACGGAGGAGCCGATCAGCGTCCCCGCCGCCGTGCCGGGCCGGACGGTGACGACGGTCGCGCTCGACTTCGGGCGCCTCACCCTCGACGAACGCACGGTGCTCCACCTCTTCGGCATGCCCGGGCAGGACCGGTTCCGCTTTCTGTGGGACCCGCTCCTGGACGGCACGACCGGCGCCGTCGTCCTCGTCGACACCCGCGCGCTCGACGGTGCCCGGTACGCGATCGACTGCCTGGAGGGCCGCGACACGCCGTTCATCATCGCCGTCAACGACTTCGGCGGTCCCTTCCGATCGGAGGACGAGATCCGCGGGGAGCTGACGCTCGGGCCGGACGTCCCGCTCGTCGAGTTCGACGCCCGGGACCACTCCTCCAGCAAGTTCGTCCTGATCGCGCTGCTCAAGCACCTGGAGGAGCGCGCCGGCTGATCCCGCAGCTCAGGGCCGTTCCGTCGGCTCAGGGCCCGTCTCATGGTCCGGACCGGGTCGGCGTCGGGCAGCCTGAGGGGATACGCTCCGGCTCGTGGCTGATATCCAGATTCCCGCTGACATCAAGCCCGCCGACGGCCGTTTCGGCGCGGGCCCCTCCAAGGTGCGTACGGAGGCGCTGGACGCCCTGGCCGCCACCGGTACCTCCCTGCTCGGCACCTCCCACCGCCAGGCTCCGGTCAAGAACCTGGTCGGCGAGGTCCGCGACGGTGTGCGCGAGCTGTTCTCCCTGCCCGAGGGCTACGAGGTGATCCTTGGCAACGGCGGCTCGACCGCCTTCTGGGACGTCGCGACGCACGGGCTGATCGAGAACAAGTCCCAGCACCTGTCCTTCGGCGAGTTCTCGTCCAAGTTCGCCAAGGCCTCCAAGCTGGCGCCGTGGCTGGCCGAGCCGACGGTGATCTCCTCCGACCCCGGCACGCACCCCGAGGCGCAGGCCGAGGCGGGCGTCGACGTCTACGCCCTGACCCACAACGAGACCTCGACCGGTGTCGCGGCCCCGGTCAAGCGGGTCGCCGGCGCCGACGAGGGCGCGCTCGTCCTGGTCGACGCCACCTCGGGCGCGGGCGGTCTGCCGGTCGACATCACCGAGTCGGACGTCTACTACTTCGCCCCGCAGAAGTCCTTCGCCGCCGACGGCGGACTGTGGCTCGCCGCGTTCTCCCCGGCCGCGATCGAGCGCGCCGAGCGCGTCCACGCGTCCGGCCGCCACGTGCCGGAGTTCTTCAGCCTGCCGACGGCGATCGACAACTCCCGCAAGAACCAGACATACAACACCCCGGCGCTGGCCACCCTCTTCCTGCTGAACGAGCAGCTGAAGTGGATCAACGGCCAGGGCGGCCTCGACTGGGCGGTGCGCCGCACGGCCACGTCGTCGCGCACCCTCTACGGCTGGGCCGAGGCGTCGAAGTACGCGACCCCGTTCGTCGTGGACCCGGCGAAGCGCTCGCAGGTCATCGGCACGATCGACTTCGCGGACGAGATCGACGCGTCGGCGGTGGCGAAGGCGCTGCGCGCGAACGGCATCGTGGACACCGAGCCGTACCGCAAGCTGGGCCGCAACCAGCTGCGCATCGCGATGTTCCCGGCGGTCGACCCGGCGGACGTCGAGGCACTGACGGCCTGCATCGACTACGTGATCGAGAAGCTGTAGCAGCGGACCGCACAGCGAAGGGCCCGGCGGCCGGACACCGCCGGGCCCTTCGCCGTCCCCGCGCCCCGCGGATCTCAGCCCATCTGTGCCTTGACGTGGTCGATCACCTCGGTGAACTCCGCGGTCGGCGAGAACTCCACCACGTCGGTGTCCTCCAGGGCTTCGGGAGCATGACCGGGCCCCCAGTAGTACGCCTGACCGGCCTCGTAGGTCTCCTCGCCCGCAGCGGTCCGCATTCTGATCCGGCCCTTGAACAGGAATCCCCAGTGGGGGCACTGGCACAGGTCCCCGGGCATCCCCTTGAGCGCGGGCCCCATGTCCGTCCCCTCGGGCAGGTGGAGGAAGGCGACGGACATGTCACCGCCGGCCTCCTTGATCCGCACCTCGACACCGCCGCCCTCGAGCACGACGGGGGTGTCCTCACGCGTGGTCGCCGTCATGATCGCCTCCACGGCCGATCGGTCCCGCTTCGTTGATCCACTGCCTCTTCCAGTCTCTGCCCGACCGGCTCGGCGGTCGACCGCGGGCGGGTCCGCCCCTGGTCAGCGCCCCGGCCCACGGCGAGGGGGCCGTCGGTGCGGACGGTGCCTAGCGGCGCCGGCGGCGCAGGGCGAACCACAGCAGCGCCCCGCCGCCGAGCAGGAGCAGACCGTACGTCGTCACGCCCGCCTCCTCGCCCCCGCCGTCGGCTCCGGCCGCATCGCCGCCACCGGGCCGTGCCGTGTCACCGCCGCCGGAACCGCCCTCGTCCCCCGACGTCACCACCACCCGCTCGACGCGGCTGCGTTCGCCCTCCGTGCCGAACAGCAGCGCCTTGCCGTCGAGCGTGTACGTCACCGACTCCGCCTGCCCCTGGATCGGAGCGCGCACCCGGTGGTCGGCGCCCAGGCGGCCGTTCTCCCAGGCGTAGCCGCGGGCGCTGAAGTACGAGCGCAGTACGAGCTCCTCGCCGTCCGGGGAGAACGCGCCGTCGGTCACCCACGGCACCTCGCCGATCCGCCGGAAGGTGTTGGTGCCCGACGCGCTGAGCGTGGCCGGGCCCTCGTAGAGCCCGCCCCCCTCCTCGTTCTTCGAGGCGATGTACACGCGGCCGGTCTTCGGATGCACCATCAGCGCCTCGGCGTCGCGCGGGCCGTCGGCGTACTTCACGACGAACTGCGTGGCGTCCACCGTCCGGTCGCGCAGCCGCGACGGCTCGGGGAAGCGGTAGATCCACACGTGGTCCCAGCTGCCGTCGAGGTTGTCGCCGATGTCGCCGACGTAGACGTTCCCGTCCGCGCCGACGGAGATCGCCTCCATGTCCCGCGGCGTGCCCACGCCCCGCAGCGTGATCGTCGCCACCGTCTCGCCCGTCGCCGAGTCGACGGCGAAGACGCGGGGCTCGTCCTGGTCGTTGTGCGTCCAGTAGACGCCGGGGTGCGCCCGGCTCGCCGCGAGCCCGCTGGACTCGGTGATCCTCGGGTCCTCGACGGTGAACCCGCCATCGTCCTCCGCGGCGGCGGGCACGGCGGCGGCGAGGAGGAGCGCGGCGGCGAGGCCGGTGACGTACGGAAGCGAACGCATGCCCCCAGCCTGCCACCTCCGCTCCCGGCCGCTACGGGCGCACGGCGGTGACCAGCCATGCCGCGCTGCGCAGCCGGACGGCGCCGTCCTTCTCGTGTGCGCGCAGGACGTCCGCGAGTGCGCGCCGGGCCCGCTCGCCCGTGGCCTCGTCGACCTGGGCGAGCAGATGCCGTCCGGGCCCCGAGCCCAGCAGGAACGCGGCGGCGTCCTCGGCATCGCTCCCCCACCTCCCGTACGCCTCCACCCGCTCGGCCGCGATCCCGTCGAACCCCGCCCCCGCCAGCACCTCCTGGATGCGGTCGGGGTCGGCGAGCGAGAACATGCCCGGCCCGCCGGTCGCCCCGAAGCCGCCCAGGGGCAGCAGGTCCCGCAGCCGGGCGAGGGCCTGGAGCCACTCGTTGTCCCCGGCGTCCGCGGCCACCACGAACGCGGCGCGGCCGCCGGGGCGCAGGCCGGCGCGGATGTTGGCGAAGGCGGCGACCGGGTCGGCGAAGAACATGACCCCGTAGCGGCTGATGGCCACGTCGAAGGCACGGCCCGCCAGTGGATGCACCTGGGCGTCGCCGCGCTCGAAGGCCACGTTGCCGAGGTTATCGGCGCGGGCCGAGGCGCGGGCGCGCTCCAGCATCGGGGCCGACAGGTCCAGGCCCGTGGCCCGGCCGCCGGCCGCGCGCCGGGCGGCGAGGCGGGTGGTGGCCCCCGCGCCGCAGCCGATGTCCAGGACGGTGTCCTCGTCCCGGATCGCGGCGGCGGTGAGCAGGGGCTCGGTGAACCCCTCGTTGACGGCGTCCCAGCGGTCCTGATGGCGGGCCCAGTGGGCGCCTTCGTAACCGTTCCACGCCTGCTCCTGCTCGGTGTTGACGACGTTCTGCACGACAGTGCCTCCCGACTAGTATGGGCGTACGCCCAAACAGTATGGGCAAGCGCCCATACTGTCCATGCCCTGCTGGGAGGAATCCGGATGTCACCGCGCGGAGTCGCCGTACCCAACGCCCGCGAGCGGCTGTTCGCCGCCGCCGAACGCGTCGTCGCCGCGGCCGGCCCCGGCGCCCTGACCAGCAGGGCGATCACGGACGAGGCGGGCTGCTCCAAGGGCCTGCTGCACGCGCACTTCGCGGGCGGACTGGACGAGTTCGTCGCGGAACTGGTCCTGGACCGCCTCGGCCGCGCGGCCGCGCTCGCGGCGGACCTCCCCGTCCGCGCGGGCACGGACACGGTCGCGGTCAACCTCTCCGGCGTCGCCACCGCCCTGCTCACCGCCACCGGACCGGACCTCTCGGGCCTCGCCCTCACCCGCCCCGGCGCGGCCGAACGCTTCCGCGAGGCGATGGCGTCCGGAGCGCCGGGCTTCGCCGCGATCCAGGAGTCCGTCACCCGCTACCTGGACGCCGAACGCTCCCTCGGCCGCGTCCCCTCCGGTCTGGACACGCACGCCGCGGCGCTCGCCCTGGTGGGCACGGTCCACCACCTGCTGATGACCACGTGGCCCGGTGCGCCGGACCCGCGCGAGCAGGTCGGACGGCTGGTGGCGCTGCTGACCCGCCCCTGACCGTTCAGCGACCCGTCAGCGGCCCGACGGCTCCTCCGTGACCGTTCAGCGACCCGTCAGCGGCCCGACGGCTCCTCCGTGACCGTTCAGCGGCCCGTCAGCGGCCCGACGGCTCCCACACGGCGCAGTCGTGCGCGAACAGCACCCGCGCCGGGTCGAAGCCGGCCAGTCGCTCCATCCACGCCGGGTACGGCGGGAGCGGCTGCGCCACGCCGTCGCGGGCGGCCCGCCGGGCGAAGTCGGCCGCACCGTAATCGAACGCGGTGTCATACGCCTGTCCGGCCAGCACGTATGCCCCGCCGGGGCGTTCGACCACCAGGGACTGGTGCCCGTCCGTGTGCCCGGGCGTGGGCACGACCCGTACCCCCGGCCGGATCTCGGCCTCGCCGTCCAGCTCCTCGTAGCGGGCTCGGGGGAAGTCGACCAGGTGGTCGAGCGTGTAGTCGCCGCGCCGGGCCGTCGCCAGCTCGACCCGCTGCACCACGATCGGCACCCCGGCGAACAGCGGGTTGCCGCCGCAGTGGTCGAAGTGCAGGTGGCAGTTCACGACGAGCGAGACGTCCCGCGGTCGCGCCCCGACCGCGGCCAGCGCCTCGCCGAGGGGCCTGCGCCGCGGCCTGTACCGCGCCTCGACGCCGTCGTGCCCCGCACCGATCCCGGTGTCGAAGAGGATCAACTCGCCGTCGGTGCGCACCAGATACGCGAGAGCGGGCTCGACCCGCGGATGCGGGCCGCCCGCCTCGGCCGCGGAGCGGACGAAGTAGCCGAGATCGAGCCGGTGCACCAGGGTGTCGGTCGCCATCGGCCCATCCTGCCCCTGCGGGGCGGGGCCGTGTCCAGCCTCACATCGCCGATCCCTGACGGGTTACCGACGGGTTCGGCGATGATGTCGCCCATGCGTTTCCTGTTCGTCGGCGACTCCATGACCATCGGACGCGCCGGCGACTACAGCTGGCGCTACCGGATGTGGCAGCACCTCGCGTCCCTCGGCGAGCCGTACGAGATCGTCGGCCCGCGCACCACGCTGTACGACACCGAGGCGAACGCCCCCGTGTCGACGGCGTACGCCGATCCGTCCTTCCCCGAGCAGGCCCGTCGCCACCTCGCGGGCTGGGGCGAGGGCTGGCTCCACATGGCCCCGGTCATCGGGGAGACGGTCGCCGCCTGCCGGGCCGACGTCCTCCTCGTCTCCCTCGGCCTGATAGACCTCGGCTTCTACACCAACAGCGACCAGACGGCCGCGAACGCACGGCAGTTCGTCGCCGGGGCCCGCGAGGCCGACCCGCATGTGCGCATGGTCCTGCTGCCGGTCATCCCCAACGTCCGCGCCGAGTCCGACGCCCCGTTCGCCGCCGAGTGCGACCGCTTCAACGTGCTCCTCGCGAAGGCGGTCGCGGACCTGGACACACCGGCGTCCCCGATCCTGCTCGCCTCGCGCCCGCCGTCGTACGACATCCACCGGGACACCTACGACGGCACCCACCCGGGCCCGACCGGCGAACACAAGCTGGCGGCCGCGTTCGCCGACGCGATGCACCAGGCGTGGGGAGTGGGCCGCCCGTACCGGGCCGCCGCCTGACGGCCCGGGCCTCACGGGCTCTGTCGGCCACCGTCAGGACGTCGACGGCCATACGCGGACCGCCGGCACGTCCCTCTCCTCGTACTGGCCGGCCCTGCCCGCCCGAAAAGGCCAGGCGGGGGCCGCCGGCACCGTCCTATGCTCGCCGGATGCCCGAAGTCCCCGATGACGAACCGTTGATGAACCGGTCCCGGCCCCCTCGGCGCAACCGCGACTTCGGCCTCTTCTGGGTCGCGCAGACCCTCTCCGTCATCGGGGACTCGTTCGCTCTCATCGCGCTCCCCCTCCTCGTCCTGCACGAGACGGGGTCCGTGGCGCAGATGGGTCTGCTGACCGCCGTCGCGGGCGCGGCGTCGGTGGTCGCCGGGGTCTTCGCGGGGATCGTGGTCGACCGGGTGGACCGCAGGAAGCTGCTGATCGCCTGCGACCTGGGCCGCATGGCGCTCTACGGGCTCATTCCCCTGATGTGGGCGTTCGGTCCGCAGGTCTGGCTGCTGTACGTGGTGCTGCCCCTGGCCGAGGCCGTCGGCATGCTCTTCTCGGTCACGTACGTCACCGTCGTACGCGCCCTCGTCCCGGGGGACCGCATCACGGAGGCCAACGGCAGACTCAACGCGACGGCCGCGGCGGCCGGGGTCGTCGGCCCGCTATGCGCGGGTGTGGTGGCGGCCTGGTTCGGCCCGGCGGCCGCGGTCGGCGTGGACGCGGCGAGCTTCGGCGTGTCGGCCGCCTGCCTGGCCTTCGTACGGTTCCGCAACCGCACATCGGCGCAGGACAGGGTCCGGCTGACGCTGGGCAAGGACCTGCTCGCCGGGGTGTCCTTCCTCCGTCGGCACCCGGTGCTGCGGGCCCTGACCGTCCTGCTGTCCTTCTTCAGCTTCCTGACGCTCGGCCTGAACGACCTGCTCATCTACCACCTGAAGCACGACCTCGGCCGCGGCGACAGCACCGTCGGCACGGTCTTCGCGGCCGGGGCGTTGGGCACGATCACCGGGGCCCTGCTGGTGGCCCGTTTCCGGCGCAGGCTCGGCTTCGGTGCGACATGGATCGGCGCCGTCGCGGTCTGCGCGGTCGCCGTCGCGGGCATCGGCTCCGCCCGAAGCGTTCCGGGTGTCGCCGCGTTGACGGCCGCCTTCCTGTGCTGTGTCGGCATCGCGGGGACCTGCTCCATGTCCCTGCGCCAGGAGGTGACTCCCGACCACCTGCTGGGCCGGGTCACTTCGGCGTTCTGGACCCTCCACTACTCGGCGGCCCCGGCGGGCGCGGCGCTTCTCACCTGGGCCGCACAGCGCCACGGCACAGCACCCGTGTGCCTGGCGGCCGGTGCGAGCCTCCTGCTCACAGCGGCCCTGGCGCTGCTCACCCCGGTCCGCCGGTCCCGTCCGGAGCTCCCGCCGTCCGGGCGTACGGCATCCGCCGGCCCTCCCGCGCCGTCGGTGTCACCGTGAACCGCCCCTCTGTCACCGGACGGCGCGGCGAGCGGCACACGCCGCACGCCCCGACAACGGCCGGAACCCGTCGTCCGTCTAGGCGCGGACCAGGCGGTTGGCGAGCGTCGACATCGTGTACGTGCCGATGCCCATGACCACCTCCAGGGCGTTCTGCGGGGTGAACCCGTGGGCGAGGAAGGCACGCAGCTCGCCGTCGCCGACCGCGCCCGCCGTGCGCAGCACCTCCAGCGTGAACTGGCGTACCCCCTCCAGTCGTTCGTCGGGCAGCGGGCGCCGCTCGCGCAGCGCGGCGATCAGCTCCCGGCCGGCGCCGAGGGTCCGCAGCTTTCCGGTGTGCATGGCGACGCAGACGTGGCACTCGTTGCGCACGGCGACTGTCATGACGACGGTCTCGCGGGCGAGCGGTTCGAGCGTGGTCTGTCCGAAGGCCGCGCTGAGCGTCAGGAAGCCGTCGAGCAGGTGGGGCGAGGTGGCCAGCTTGGCGACGGCGGCCGGCACGTGGCCGAGGCGCTCGGCGGTGGCCTCCATGGCGGGGCGGGAGGCGGGCGGGGCGGTGGCGAGGACGGCGCCACAGCCCGGCTGCACCGCGCGGACGCGGACACCGGCCGCCGCCACCCGTGACACCGGGCCGCGCGCCCTTGCCTGGAGTGGACTCGAAGCAGTTGGCTTGGACTCCATGAGGTACACGCAGCTCGGACGCACCGGACTCAAGGTCAGCCGACTCGTCCTGGGGACGATGAACTTCGGGCCCCAGACCGACGAACCCACCAGTCACACCATCATGGACGCCGCACTCGACGCGGGCCTGAACTTCTTCGACACCGCCAACGTGTACGGCTGGGGCGAGAACAAGGGCCGCACCGAGGAGATCATCGGCAACTGGTTCGCCAAGGGCGGCGACCGCCGCGACAAGGTCGTGCTCGCGACCAAGGTCTACGCGAACATGGCCGCCGACGGCGACCCGTGGCCCAACCACGACCGGCTCTCCGCCCTCAACATCCGCCGCGCCGTGGACGCTTCGCTGAAGCGGCTGCGGACCGACTACATCGATCTGTACCAGTTCCACCACATCGACCGCCGCACGCCCGTCGAGGAGATCTGGCAGGCGATCGACGTCCTGATCGGGCAGGGCAAGATCCTCTACGCCGGCTCCTCCAACTTCCCCGGCTGGAAGATCGCCCAGACCAACGAGACCGCGCGCAGGCTCGGCTCGTACGGGCTGGTCAGCGAACAGTGCCTGTACAACCTCGCGGAACGACGCGCAGAGATGGAGGTCATCCCGGCCGCGCAGGAGTACGGCCTCGGGGTCATCCCCTGGTCGCCGCTGCACGGCGGACTGCTCGGCGGCGTGATCAAGAAGGAGGTCGGGGGCGGCCGGCGCGCTTCGGGCCGCTCGGCGGACGCGCTGGCCAACACGGCCGTGCGCGCCCAGGTCCAGGCGTACGAGGACCTGCTGGAGAAGCACGGCCTGGAGCCGGGCGAGGCGGCGCTGGCGTGGCTGCTGACGCGGCCCGGAGTGACCGGCCCCATCGTCGGCCCGCGCACGGCCGCCCAGCTGGAGTCCGCGCTGCGGGCGGTCGAACTGGAGCTGTCCGAGGAGGTCCTCACGTCCCTGGACGAGATCTTCCCTGGCCCGGGGCCCTCGCCGGAGGCCTTCGCCTGGTGACGCCGCAGGCGCGCCGTGGCGGCGGTGACCGGGCTATTCGCCGGCCAGGGCCGCCACGGCGATGATCACGAACATGAGCACCAGAACGGCGGCCATGATCTGGTTGCGAGTCTTCGGGTTCACCCGTCGAGGTTAACCCGCGGGCTTCAGCGGCCAGGAATCGACCACCTCGTAGCGCGGATGCGCACCCGGCGCGCCGCCGCCCGGGAGGCTGCTGCGGACCAGCGAGAGCTCCTCCACGTGCCAGGGGGAGCCCTCGAAGTCGTCGAGCGCCTCGACGTACGGGCGCAGGTCCGTGTCCTCGCGGGCGCGGGCGATGGTCAGGTGCGCGTGGTAGCTGCGGTGCTCGTCCATGTCGATGCCGGAGCGGCGGGCGGCAGCGTCGGCGCGCTCGGCGAGCAGCCGCATCGCGTCCAGCCCGCCGGCGGCCCCGGCCCACAGGGCGCGCCGCCCGAAGCGTCCGCCGCGGTGCAGGCGCAGCGGGAACGCCTCGGTCCGGTGCGCGGCCCGCGCGAGGCGCTCCCGCAGCTCGGGCACGAGGTCGTCGCCGACCTCGCCCATGAACGCGAGCGTGAAGTGCCACCCGTCCCGCGCGGTCCACCGCAGCCGGTCGGCCCCGGCCATGCCGCTCAACCGGTCGACGGCGAGCCCGAGTTCGTCCACGGCGGGTTCGGGCGGGAGGACGGCGGCGAAGAGTCTCATGCGCCCAGTGTGCCGCGTTCCCCACCCGGTGACTCCGCCTTCCGGAGCCACCGCGCCTTCCACGCCGGCGGGGCTTCTCGTACGCGGCGCTCTCGTCGGGGCTCCGTCCCAGGCCTCGCGCCTCAATCGCCGGCGGGGCTGCATTCAGGGGCTCCGCCCCCGCGCCCCGCGCTGCCCCCACGGCCGCCAGGCGGTAGGGGGAGGGCGGGGTCGGGGAAAGCGCCCTCCGCAGGAGCCACCCCCCAGGGCGAACCCCCGAAGGGGGACCGGGGCAGCGCCCTCGGTTGCCAGGTGGGGTACCGCCCACAGCCGCCAGGCCGTAGGGGGAGGTCGAGGACACCGCGCGAAGCGCGGTGCGGGGTCTGGGGCGAAGCCCCAGTTCGGGGAGGGGCGGGGTGGGGAAGGCCCTCGCCGCAGGCCCCACCCGCAGCAGCCACGCCCAGGGGCGGAGCCCGAAAGGGACACGGGGCAGCGCCCCCGGTTTCGAGGGGGTACCGCCCACGGCCGCCAGGCCGTAAGGCGGGGGTCGGGGTCGGGGAAAGCGCCCCCGTCCCCGCGGCCCCCGGGCCGCCTACGCCGCAGTCGCCAGGCGGTCCCGTTCCACGAAGCGCACCTGTGGGTGGCCGCGGTGCCAGCCCACCGAGAGGCGCAGGCCGCCGACCCGGGCCAGCATCACGCCGACGCCCACCGCCGCGAGCGCCGCCACCGCGCCGCCCGCCGCGAAGCCGACGCGCGCGCCGTACGTGTCGGTGACCCAGCCCACCAGCGGCGCGCCCACCGGCGTGCCGCCCGTGAACACCATCATGAACAGGCTCATCACACGGCCCCGCATCAGCGGATCCGTCGCCATCTGGACGCTGGAGTTCGCCGTGACGTTGACCGTCAGGCCGAACATGCCGATCGGGACCATCAGCGCCGCGAAGATCCAGAACGCCGGGGCGAACGCCGTGACGACCTCCAGCACACCGAACAGCACCGCCGCGCCCACGAGCATCCGCAGCCGGGACGTGCCGCGCCGGGCCGCGAGCAGGGCGCCCGCGAGCGAACCGGCCGCCATCAGGGTGTTCAGCAGGCCGTACGTGCCGGCACCGGAGTGGTAGACGTCGTCGACGAAGGCCGACAGCCAGATCGGGAAGTTGAAGCCGAAGGTGCCGATGAAGCCGACGAGCACGATCGGCCAGATCAGCTCGGGCCGGCCCGCGACGTAGCGCAGACCCTCGCGCAGCTGGCCCTTGCCGCGCGGCGCTCGCTCCACCTTGTGGAGTTCGGAGGGCCGCATCATCAGCAGTCCGACGAGGGGCGCGAGGAAGGACAGGCCGTTGAGCAGGAAGGCGTAGCCGCTGCCGACGGCGGTGATGAGCACACCGGCGACGGCGGGGCCCACCAGCCGGGCGGACTGGAAGTTCGCGGAGTTCAGCGAGACGGCGTTGCGCAGCTGGTCGGGGCCGACCATCTCGGCGACGAACGACTGCCGGGCCGGGTTGTCGACGACGGTGACGAGGCCCAGCAGGAACGCCGTGAGGTAGACGTGCCAGACCTGGACGTGGCCGCTGAGCGTGAGCACGGCGAGCGCCAGGCCGGTGAGGCCCATGGCGGCCTGGGTGACGAGAAGCAGCCGCCGCTTGGGCATGCGGTCCGCGATCACACCGCCGTACAGGCCGAACAGAAGCATGGGGAGGAACTGCAGCGCGATGGTGATGCCGACGGCGGAGGCGGATCCGGTCAGGCTCAGTACCAGCCAGTCCTGGGCGATGCGCTGCATCCAGGTGCCGGTGTTGGAGACCACTTGTCCGGTCGCGAAGAGCCGGTAGTTACGGATCCTCAGCGAGCTGAACATGGTCTGCTTGCGGTCGGGTCGGTCGGTTGTGGAGTCGTTGGCGGTCGGTGCGGGGGCGGAGTCTGCTCCGGATCCCGTACTCAAAGGGGTTCGCCTCCTCGGCGTCGGCGGTTACGGCAGATGTGCGAGCTTCTCCAGCACGGGGGCGGCGGCGCGCAGCGTGGCCCACTCGTCCTCGTCGAGGCCCTCGGCGAGGGACGTCAGCCAGGCGTTCCGCTTGCGGCGGCTCTCTTCGAGCATGGCCTCGGCCTGCTCGGTCTGGCTGACCACCTTCTGCCGGCGGTCCTCGGGATGCGGCTCCAGCCGGACCAGTCCCTTGGCCTCCAGGAGCGCGACGATCCGGGTCATCGACGGCGGCTGGACGTGCTCCTTGCGGGCCAGCTCACCAGGGGTGGCCGAGCCGCAGCCGGCCAGGGTGCCGAGCACGGACATCTCGGTCGGGCTCAGCGATTCGTCGACGCGCTGGTGCTTCAGGCGTCGGCCCAGCCGCATGACGGCGGAGCGCAGCGCGTTCACTGCGGCGACGTCGGCGTCAGTACCGTGGGACAGGTCAGGCATGTTCATTAGCATAACTCATTACCCTCGCTAAAGACCAGTCCCCATCTGCCCCACTGGTCACGGTTTTGATCGATGTATCACCCATATGAGTGAGACTGAGTCCGAAAGTGACCCACGGGCTCCGGCGGTCCGGCGACCCTGGCCCGTATGGGATCGACAGTGCTCAGCCTGCGGATAGACGGTGAGCTGCTCGACCGGCTCCGGCAGCACGCCGCCAGACGACAAATGAGCGTCCAGGACTATGTGGTCCGAACGCTCATTCGCGACGACTTCGACGAACGCTTCAAGGCGGCCGTCGACGAGACGGAGAAGTTCTACGGGATGGCCTGACGGCCCCGGCTCACGTCAGACCGAGCGCCGGCATCGCGTAGAAGAAGACGAACACGGCCGACACCGCGTACATCGCGACGGGCACCTCGCGCCCGCGCCCCGTCGCCAGCCGCAGCACGCTGAACGCGATGAAGCCGAGGCCGATGCCGTGCGTGATCGAGTAGGTGAACGGCATCATCACCATCGCCAGGAACGCGGGCGCGGCGATCGTGAAGTCGCTCCAGTCGATGTCCTTGACGGAACCGGCCAGGATCAGGAAACCGACCGCCACCAGCGCGGGCGTCGCCGCCTGGGACGGGACCATCGTCGCGAGCGGCGTGAGGAACAGCGCCAGCGAGAACAGCAGGCCCGACACGACGGACGCGAGTCCCGTACGGGCGCCTTCGCCGACACCGGCAGTGGACTCGACGAAGCAGGTGTTGGCGGAGCAGGAGGCGGCGCCTCCCGCGGCGACGGCGAGGCCGTCGACGACCAGCACCTTGTTGATGCCGGGGTAGTTGCCGTCCTCGTCCATCAGCTCGGCCTCGTCGCCGACGGCGAGGATCGTGCCCATCGCGTCGAAGAAGCACGACAGCAGCACGGTGAAGACGAACAGGACACCGGTCAGCACGCCCACCTTCTCGAAGCCTCCGAACAGGCTGACCTGGCCGAGCAGCCCGAAGTCGGGGGTCGAGACGGGGTTGCCGGGCCACTCGGGCGTGGTCAGACCCCAGGACGCGACGTCCGCCACGGCGTTGACGATCACCGCGAGGACGGTCATCACGACGATCGAGATGAGGATCGCGCCCGGCACCTTGCGAATGATCAGCGCGAGGGTGAGCAGCGTGCCGAGGGCGAAGACCAGGACCGGCCAGCCGAGCAGGTGACCGCCGGTGCCGAGCTGGAGCGGCACGGTGGTGTGGGCGGCGTCGGGAATACGGGTGACGAACCCGGAGTCGACGAGGCCGATGAGCATGATGAACAGGCCGATGCCGATGGCGATCGCCTTGCGGAGCCCGAGCGGCACCGCGTTCATCACGCGCTCGCGCAGGCCGGTGGCCACCAGCAGCATCACCACGAAGCCCGCGAGCACCACCATGCCCATCGCGTCGGCCCACGCCATCTGGGGCGCGAGCTGGAGAGCGACGACCGTGTTCACGCCGAGTCCGGCGGCGAGCGCGATCGGGACGTTGCCGATGACGCCCATGAGGAGCGTGGAGAACGCCGCCGTGACGACGGTGGCGGTGACGAGCTGGCCGCCGTCGAGCTGGTGACCGTACATGTCCTTGGCGCTGCCGAGGATGATCGGGTTCAGCACGAGGATGTAGGCCATCGCGAAGAAGGTGGCGAACCCTCCGCGGACCTCGCGCGCGACCGTGGAGCCGCGCTCCGAGATCTTGAAGAAGCGGTCCAGGCCGCCGACGGGCTGCGGGGGCGTGGGGGGCAGGCCGGGGGAAGCGACCTCGGCGGTGGCCGTGGGGGACATGCGGGACCTTTCTCACCCGGTTCCCGTGGGGGACACGCAAGAGGTTCATACGAAGGAAACCGGTCTGGCACAAACTCGTTCAGTATGAACGCATAAAGGCGAAAATCGGTATCTCCGCGCGTAGACCCCGCGGGCCCCGGGCCTCGCAGCCGCTTCCCTACCCGCACCTACACTGTGCGCATGGCGAAATGGACCCCCAGGCACGAGGCACCCGAGCCCCTTGAGGGGCCGGTCGTCGCCACCATCACCGGCGGCACGATCCTGTGGTTCGTCATGTTCCTCGCCCAGGTCCCCTTCTACGGCTGGTTCGCCGACCGCGACCTGACCTGGTGGGTGTGGACCTGCCTGGCCGGTGGCGGCCTCGGCCTGATCGGCATCTGGTACGTGCGCAGCCGGGACGCGGCGATCAAGCGGGACCGGGACGCACGCGAGGTCGAAGCGGCCGGGCCGCCCGAGGCCGGGCCGGGGACCTGACGCACGACCGCCCGGTCCGCGAGCGACCGCGGGGCGGCCCGCGGAACTCCGCCGGACCCCCCGGCCCGTAGGATCTCGGGACCTTTCGCGTCCTCCTCCGGTCCGGTCCTGCGCCCGCCCGGGGGGTGAAGCGCCCGCGCCCGCCGTACCGTCGAAACCATGACGCAGCGGGCGGAGACCGACATGGACGGCGAGGAGCCCCGCGGACCCGTCGTCGACACGGGCGCCGAACTCGACCCCGTACGCCCCCGGCAGCCACCGCGCCCCAAGCCGTCGGCCACCGCTCCCGCGACCGGGCTGACCGCGGACCAGGTCGCCGAACGCGTGGCCCGCGGCGAGGTCAACGACGTGCCGGTGCGCAGCTCGCGCTCTGTCGTCGACATCGTCCGCGCCAACGTCCTCACCCGCTTCAACGCGATCATCGGCGTGCTGTGGGTGATCATGTTCTTCGTCGCGCCGATCCAGGACAGCCTCTTCGGTTTCGTGATCATCGCCAACACCGGCATCGGCATCGTGCAGGAGCTGCGCGCCAAGAGGACCCTCGACTCCCTGGCCGTCATCGGGGAGGCGAGACCGCGCGTACGGCGCGACGGCGTCGCCTCCACCGTCTCGACGTCCGACATCGTGCTCGGCGACCTCGTCGAACTCGGGCCGGGGGACAAGGTCGTCGTCGACGGCGAGCTCGCCGAGGCCGACAACCTGGAGATCGACGAGTCGCTGCTGACCGGCGAGGCCGACCCGGTGCTCAAGCAGCCGGGCGACCAGGTGATGTCCGGCAGCTTCGTCGTGGCCGGCGGCGGCGCGTTCACGGCGACGAAGGTGGGCCGGGAGGCGTACGCGGCCCAGCTCGCGGAGGAGGCGTCGCGGTTCACGCTCGTCCACTCCGAGCTGCGTTCCGGAATCTCCACGATCCTCAAGTACGTGACCTGGATGATGGTCCCGACCGCGATCGGCCTGATCATCAGCCAGCTCGTCGTCAAGGACACCGACCTCAAGGACTCGGTCGCCCGCACCGTCGGCGGCATCGTGCCGATGATCCCCGAGGGGCTCGTGCTGCTGACGTCGGTCGCCTTCGCGATCGGCGTGATCCGCCTCGGCCGCGAGCAGTGCCTCGTCCAGGAACTGCCCGCGATCGAGGGCCTGGCCCGCGTGGACGTCGTGTGCCTCGACAAGACGGGCACGCTCACCGAGGGCGGGATGGACGTCACGGAGCTGCGGCCGCTGGGCGGGACGGACGAGGCGTACGCACGGCAGGTGCTCGGTGCGCTCGGGGAGTCCGATCCCCGGCCGAACGCCTCGCTGCAGGCGATCATCGAGGCGTATCCGGACAGCGAGGAGTGGCGCTGCACGGAGTCGCTGCCGTTCTCCTCGGCGCGCAAGTACAGCGGTGCGAGCTTCAGCGAGGGCAACGGGGAGACGTCCACATGGCTGCTCGGCGCGCCCGACGTCCTGCTGCCGGACGACGACCCGGCCCTCGACGAGATCGACGCCCTCAACCGGCAGGGCCTGCGGGTGCTGCTGCTCACCAGGGCCGCCGAGGGACTCGACGCGCCGTCCCCGGCCGACGGCGCGAAACCGGCGGCCCTGATCGT
Source organism: Streptomyces sp. NPDC049597 (assembly GCF_040675505.1). Classification (NCBI taxonomy): domain Bacteria; kingdom Bacillati; phylum Actinomycetota; class Actinomycetes; order Kitasatosporales; family Streptomycetaceae; genus Streptomyces; species Streptomyces sp. NPDC049597. The sequence goes on along the minus strand of NZ_JBFAOY010000002.1, from coordinate 17,411 downwards.
CCTCGAACAGCGGCTGCGGCCCGAGGCGCCCGCGACCCTGCGCTACTTCGCGGACCAGAACGTCGCGGCGAAGATCGTCTCCGGGGACAACGCGGTCGCGGTCGGCGCGGTCGCGGACAAGCTGGGGCTGCCGGGCTCGGCCCGTACGGTCGACGCCCGCCGGCTCCCGGCCGAGCGGTCGGCGATGGGCGCGGAGATCGACGCGAACGCGGTCTTCGGCCGGGTCAGCCCGCAGCAGAAGCGCGACATGGTGGGCGCGCTCCAGTCCCGCGGCCACACGGTCGCGATGACCGGCGACGGCGTCAACGACGTCCTGGCGCTGAAGGACGCGGACATCGGCGTCTCGATGGGCTCCGGCTCGGAGGCCACGCGCGCCGTGGCGCAGATCGTCCTGCTCAACAACAGTTTCGCGACGCTGCCGTCCGTGGTGGCCGAGGGCCGCCGGGTGATCGGCAACATCACGCGCGTGGCCACGCTCTTCCTGACGAAGACGGTGTACTCCGTCCTCCTCGCGATCCTCGTGGTCTGCTCCCAGGTGGAGTACCCGTTCCTCCCCCGGCACCTGACGCTGCTGTCCACGCTCACCATCGGCGTCCCGGCCTTCTTCCTCGCCCTGGCGCCCAACAAGGAGCGGGCCAAGCCCCACTTCGTACGGCGGGTGATGCGCTACGCGATCCCGGCGGGCCTGATCGCGGCGGCGGCGACGTTCTCGACCTACCTGCTGGCGCGCTCGCACTACAGCGGCCCGGGCGCGCTGGACGCGGAGACGAGCGCGGCGACGCTGACGCTGTTCCTGGTCGCGATGTGGGTCCTCGCGATCATCGCCCGGCCCTACACATGGTGGCGGATCGGCCTGGTGGCGACGATGGGCGCGGGCTTCCTGCTGGTGCTGGCCGTCCCGTGGCTCCAGGACTTCTTCGCGCTGAAGCTGGTCGGCGTGACGATGCCGTGGACGGCGGTGGCGATCGCGGGGTGCGGTGCTGCGCTGCTGGAGTTCGCCTGGCGTGTGGTGGGGCGGCGGATGCCGGGGTAGGGCCGGGCACCTCACCCGTGCGGGACCGTGGCCGACCGGCCGTCAGGTCCCGACGCCGGCCGCTCCCGTCGTGCTCGGCACTCGGCCCCCGGCCGCCTGGGCGTACGTGCGCGTCCCCGTGCCGTACCGGAATCGTCACGGCCGAAGCACAGCGGCGGATACGCCCCGGCCCCGGTGTTTGCATGGCCTGCGATCGCCGCGGAGCACGACAGAGGGAGACCGGGCATGGCACTACAGCGACGGCGAAGGGGTGCGCTGTTGACGGCCGGTGCGGCCGTCGCCGTTCTCGCGACCGGTGGCTGCGGCGACGAGCCCCCGGAGAACCGCGGCAGCGAATCCCCCGAGACCCCTTTGGTGACCGCCCTGTCCCAGGTCCGCTTCGCCAACCAGGGCTACGTGGAGTTCGGGGACCTGGCCGCGCAGCGCGCCGCCGGGATGGCACCGGACGACCCCACGTCGCCGCTGTACGGCTACGGATGGTCGTCGACGGCCGTGCGCCAGGGCGTCGTCAGGCGGACCCTCGGGCTGGACGGCGGCAAGGCGGACCGCGCCCTGCAGATCGGGCGCGGCCGCTCCGCCGGACGCTTCGACGGCGCCGACACGGCCGCGGTCGAAGCGGGAGCACGGAAGCTCGACGGCAGGAAGGACGGCACGATCGGACCGCTGGACCGTTGGCGGCTGGCCCCGGATGACAGGATCCAACCGACCGGCCCGCTCGCCGCGCTCTCCCCTGCCGGCGAGTTCAACGTCCTCGGCGTGGGCGGCGGCACCGTGGTCCGCGCCCCGAACGGCGCCCTCGCCGACGAACTCACCGCCGACGGCAAGGGCGACACCCTCGCCACCGACAAGAGGTACCGGGCGAGCGCGGAGTGCCTGGGTACGCCGCTGGCCGCGCTCCTGGACAGCGACCTCACGGCGAGCGGCGAGGTGGGTACGTACGTGCTGGCCGCCGGTGTCACGGGCACCGACGACGCCCGCCTCGGCCAGACCGCCTGTCGCACCGCCCTGTCGAAGCAGGCGGCGGAGATCGTCGCAGAGGCCGTGCGGGAACGTCTCAGGACCGGCCGCACCGCGAACGCCGTGCCGTGGAGCGACCTGCTCACCAAGACCGAGGTCGACGTCGTCACCGGCTCGGGACCGACGTACACCGTCCGCCTGACCGCCACCTCGCGGAAGAGTCCCCGCCTGATCCTCGACCTGACCCGCGACGGCGATCTGTCCACGCTCTTCGCCGGCCCCCCGAGCCTGGACCACGAGGGATATCCGGACTCAGAAGCACGGAGCTCCCTGCGGATCCTGCCCCTCGGGCTTCCCGAGTAGAAAGAGGCACCCCTCCCGCTGTTCGCGGGAGGGGGCCCGTTCCTGGACTTTCTCCGATTTCCCGTCGCCGTGGCTCGCTGGGCCCTCGTCAAAGGGGGAACGCGTCCGGCCCGCCCGCCTGCCCGGTGAGCCGCTACGCGTCGAACCAGCGCGCCCGTTCCAGCTCCACCGTCCGGGACGCGTCCTCCAGCAGCGCCGCCACCTCGAAGCGGCGCGGCCACTGGGCCGTCGACCAGGCCAGGGCAGCCGCCACGCCCTCCAGCGTCGCGGCGTGCAGCACGCCGTCCGGGGTGCGGCGCCAGTCGAGCTCGACGCCGCCCGCGATCAGCTCCTCGTGCTCGACGTACGTCGCGGGCGTGGAGGGACCCAGCAGGGTCCGTACGGACTCGGGGACCTCGTGCTCCTCGCCCTCGGTCGTGACCTCCGCCGTGACCGCCTCGCTCAGGCGGCGCACCTGGAACAGCTCGGCCAGGTCCGCGGCGCGCGAGGGCGCCACCGGGAGCAGGGGCAGCCCTGCGGTGAGCGGCAGCAGGTCCGGGGTGTCCGCCACGACCGCGTCGCCCGCGTCCACGACCACCACCTCGCCGTCCACCACGGCCCGCAGCTCGTCGGGGAGCGTGACCTGCTCCGGGTCGAGGTCGGCCAGCGCCGTGTACAGGGCGTGCAGCCGGTCGGCGCGCACCGGGCGGCCGGGGTCGGCGAGGCGCGCCAGCAGCTCCGCCGCGCCGCCCGGCTCGTCGAGCAGCGCCGCGACGGACGTCCGTACGCCGAGGGCGTGCAGCACCTGCGCGTCCTCGAAGCCGGTCGTGTCGGCCGACTCGTACAGGCCCTCCAGCAGCGGGTCCGCGCCCGCCGCGCGCAGGCCGGCGGGGCGGCGGCCGTCGAGCACCGGATGGTCGCGCAGCCACCACGCCGTGTACGGCCGCACCGTCTGCGTCGTGCCGTCCGGCAGCAGGATGCGTACGGGCTGCGTCAGCGCGTCCCGCAGCGGCGGCTGCGCCAGCAGCGCGAGGGCCTGTGGCCAGCAGTCGTCGTCCACCAGATCCAGGTCGCGCACCGCGACGATCTCCGTGGCGACCGGCGGCACCGGTGTCTCGGGCAGCCGGTCGAGCACGTCCTCGCACCACACGTCGACCGCGTCGAGCAGCCCGGCGTCGTCCGGCTCGGCGAAGTCGCCCTCGCGGGGCTCGAGTTCGTCGGGGTCGAGGACCACGTCCGAGGCCCGGACCAGGGCGAAGTTCGCGAGGACGCCGCAGGCGGCGAGCGGCTGCTCGCCCCAGCGTTCGGCCAGTTCGGCGTCGCACAGCGCGAGTTCGCCCTCGCGCATGACCGAGGCGAACGGGCTGCCGGGCAGCACGAGTTCGCCCGCGGGCGCGAGCTCCCCGTCCTCGTCCGTCAGCGCCAGCGCGCCCAGCCACGGCTCGTCACCGGGCTCCAGCTCCGCGTCCCGCACGAGCGCGAGGACGGTCTCGGCCAGTTCCTCGGCGTCGAGGGTGTCCGCTGCGTCCTCCCCGACTCCGTCGTACCAGACCTCTCCCTCGTCGAGCGACGCCGCCACCGCCGTCCGCACCTGCGGCGTCGTCAGCACGGCGCGCGGAGTCGCGGGCAGTGCGCCCAGCTTCTCCAGCAGGGGGTGCGCGGCGTCCGGGTGGACGACCTTCAGCCCGAGACGGGCCAGGTGGGGCGGGGTGTCCGCGAGAGGGAGCAGCGTCTGGCGGGGGCCGATGGTCGTCCGGTTGTCCGCGAGAGGCACGGGCAGACCCGACAACCGGTCCGGGTCGACGCCCGCGAGGCTGTCGTAGAGCCTGCGCCACCACCCGGGTTCGCGTTCCAGACCGGCGAGGCGGTCGATCGCCTCCGTCAGCGGCACCCGCGCGACACCGAGCGTGCGCAACTCGACCCGGCGCTCGAGACCGGCGGGCAGCAGGCTCGGCAGCACGTCGGCCAGGACGCGTACGGTCTCGGCGCCCGCGCCCTCCAGGACCTCCGCCTCGATGGGCCGCAGGGCCCGGTGCGCCTCGCGGCCGGGCAGACCGGAGTCGTCGTCCGTGTGCTCCCACGGCGCGGCGGCCTCCAGGAACGCCGTACGCGCAAGCCGCGCGAGGATCGCCGCCCGCAGCCTCCCGTCCAGCTCGCCCTTGCCGAGCGGGCCGGGCACCAGGTCGATCGTGCCGGTGCTCACCGGCCGCCACTCGCCGAGCAGTTCGGCGTACGCGTCGGCCGCGCGCTCCACCAGGAAGTCGGTCAGCGGTCCGGGCGCCGGGTGCCGGCGCGTCGTGTCCAGCGGCAGCGAGGCGATCAGCAGCGCGGGTACGCCCAGGGGTTCGTCGGTGGGCGTCGGCGCGTGGACGACGGGCGCGGTGTCCGGGCGGGCCGGGGCCCCGTCGACCTCGACGGGCACGGCCCAGGTGACGGACCAGTGCGGGCGCAGCCGCTCCTCGACGGGCCGGTCGGCGAGCAGCGCGGACTCGATCGGCCCGGCGTGACTCACCACGCGCCAGCGCCGTTCGCCGCGGGTGCTGTCCTCGACCCGTACGTAGGCGCCGTGCGTGCTGCGCCGCAACTCCCGTACGCCGTCCGGCGTCTCGATCACGATCTCGGCGAGTCCCGGGAGCGTCAGCAGGAGAGCGTCGTCGATCCCGGCGAGCAGCCGCTCCACGAGATCGACCGCGGCCCCGTCCCGCAACGGCAGGACCACGACCGTGTCGTACCCCTCGGGCGCGCTGCCCTCGGCGGGCAGCGGGAGCCGCAGCAGCGGCACGTGGCCGTCACGGCGGCGCAGTTCGTCGCCGAGACCGGGGCTGGCCTCGGCCGCATGCCAGGCGAGTTCCCGCGCCTCGGCCAGGGACCAGCGCACACCGCCGTGGCGGCCGATGACGGCGGGCTCGTCGCTGACCGCGAGGACGGCGGCGAAGCCGACGCCGAAGCGGCCGACGGACGTCTCGTGGCCCTCGCGCTTGGCGGAGGCGCGCAGGGTGCTCAGCGACTCGACGCCGGTCGCGTCGAGCGGCGCGCCGGTGTTCGCGGCGGCCAGCACGGTGGGCTCGCCGCCCGTGCCCGGCCGCAGTGTGAGGCGCAGCCGCCCGGGCACCTGGGCGCGGGCGGCGGCGTCGGCGGCGTTCTGCGCGAGCTCGACGACGAGCCGGTCCCGGTAGCCGCCGAGCGCGAGGTCCTCCTCGGCGTTGGCGTCCTCCCGGAAGCGTGCCGGGCTGGCCGCCCACGCGTCGAGCACACCGCGCCGCAGCCGCGCCGTTCCGAACGGGTCGGCCCACTCGGTCGTCCTGACGCTCACGCTGTGACTCCGCCCTGCCGGTGCCGCATGCCTGCGGCGGCCTGTGTGTTGCTGCTGGGGCCGAAGGTACCGCGTACGGGAGTTCCGTAACGTGGCGGGCGGCTGCGGGGGCGTGCCTTTCAGCCCGTTCTGGAGGCACCACGTATGGCCGCCGGGCCGGTAAGGGGAGATCGAGGACGTGCCCGCAGGGCATGCCCTGCCACCGGACCCGTCGCGCAACCCCGTCGTCGGGGCTCCGCCGCGAACCCCACGCCTCAAACGCCGGCGAGGCTGAACGAGCCAGCCGGCAAGCCCAGCACTCGACGAGCCGCAACCCGCCCGGCCCGCGGGCCCAACGGCCCGCGAGGCCGAACGTGCCCAGCCCGCAAGCCCAGCCCCCGGCGGGGCGTGTTCCCAGCCCGTCCGGGGCACTCCGCCGGCCACGGCCGCCGAGCCGAAGAGGGAGACTGACGACGCACCCGCAGGAGATGCCCTGCCACCGGGACCCATCGCGCAACCCCGTCGTCGGGGCGCCGCCCCGAACCCCACGCCTCAAACGCCGGCGAGGCTGAACGAGCCAGCCGGCAAGCCCAGCCCCCCGAAGCTGAGATCCCGCCCGTGGGCCCAGCGCTCGACGAGGCCGAAATCGCCCAGCCCGCGGGTGCAGCGTGCTGAACGCGGCTCGCCCTGGGGCCCGAGAGGGCGGACCTGCCGGCCGGAGAGGCTAGGAGTGGCCCAGGTCCTCCGACTCCGCGTCCGTCTCCGGCGACACCGACCCGCTGTCGCGCGCCGGCCGCAGCGGGAATTCGTCCGCCGCCATCGAGTCGAGTACCGGCGGCGGCGGCACCGGCGGCTTCGGCATCACGGCCGCCTCCGAGTGACCACCGCAGCCGTAAGCCAGCGACACCACGTGCCCGTCCGCCGGCGAGAACTCGTTCGCGCACACGCCGAACGCCTGCCGCAGCGAGCCCGCGATCGGCACCAGGAAGGCGCACGTCACGCACGACGCCGGAGCCGCCTGCGCCATCGCTGTCTTCGGGCCGAAGGACTCGTCCCAGCGGTCCGCCGCCGTGTGCAGCCCGTACCGGGACAGCACCCGGGCCCGGCGCATGCCGAGCTCCTCGGCCAGCGCCGCGATCTGGCCGCGCCCGTTGTTGTCGGTCGCCTCGACGGCCGGCCTGCGGTCGGTGAGCTCGGCGTCCTCGGCGTCGACCCGCTCGACCAGGTCGTGCGACGGCGGATGCTCGGCGAGCACCGAGTTCGGCGGGGGCTCGTCCTCCCCCGTGTAGCCGGGCTCGAGCCGCAGGTCGTCGGCCTCCGTGGGCAGCAGGTCTCCCGGCCCCATGTCGCCCGGCCGCAGCCGCTCGCTCCACGGCACCCACTCCGGCGCGAGGAGCGCGTCCGGACCGGGCAGCAGGACGGTTTCGTCGAGCGTGACCACCTTGGCGCGGGACGCGCGGGCGACGGTCACGGCCCAGCGCCAGCCCCGGTAGCCCGGTTCCTTGCACTCGAAGAAGTGGGTGACGACCCGGTCCCCCTCGGAGACGAGGGACACATGCTCGCCCACCACTCCCGGTGCAGCGGCCTCCTCGGCCGCCTCCCGGGCGAGGTCTACCGCCTCGGCGCACAGACGGTCGGGGGTACGGCTTCGCGTCGTCGCACTCACAGGTCTCGCTTCTCTCCTACGCCGTCTCACGGGTGCGCCTGCCGGGCCGACAGGTACGGGGCCGTGGGCGGAGCGGACCAGAGGGCCGCATCGACGTCCACGCCCGGACCGATCCGTTTCCGGGCACACCTGACGTCATCCATTCTGCGGGATGCCGAAGAGGCGCGCGGCCGAGAACAACCGCCGGTGGCGCGCTACGCACGCTACCCCTTTCGCAGCTCCCCGCCCACCTGCCCGTCGCAACACGGGACGAACCGACAGGCCGCGCTGTCCGCATCGCGGACGCCATCGGCGGCCAACACGCCGCCTCCGCGCGGAGCACGGTTCGCGCCGAAGGGGGTTGGGGCACTATGACGAGGTGGCAGCCGCGAGGTCGTCCGAGACGTCCGGGCCGCTCCGACGAGCGGGCCGGAAGGTCGGGCGTGCCCTGCACCTGCCGTTCACCGGCACCGCGCGCGGCATCCGCAAGGCGACCCACGCGCACGGCGCGGGCGAGTCGGGCCTCGGAAAGCTGATCGAACTGCACGCGGTCAACGGCGCGGGTGACGTCATGATCACCGTCGCGCTCGCGTCCACCGTGTTCTTCTCCGTGCCGACGGACGAGGCCCGCGGCCGGGTCGCGCTCTACCTCGCCATCACGATGGCACCCTTCACGCTGCTCGCTCCCGTGATCGGCCCGCTGCTCGACCGCCTCCCGCACGGGCGGCGCGCGGCGATGGCGGGCGCGATGCTCGCCCGAGTGCTGCTGGCGCTGCTGCTGTCGGGCGCGGTCGCGACCGGCGACCTGGAGCTGTATCCGGCCGCGCTCGGCGTGCTCGTGTCGTCCAAGGCGTACGGCGTGGTGCGCAGCGCCGTCGTGCCCCGACTGCTGCCGCCCGGCTTCTCGCTGGTGAAGGCGAACTCCCGGGTCACACTCGCCGGCCTGCTCGCCACGGGCATCGCCGCGCCCGTGGGGGTGGGTCTGCAGCAGATCGGGCCCCAGTGGCCGCTGTACGGGGCCTGCGCGCTGTTCCTGCTGGGCACCTACTGGGCCTTCACGATGCCGCACAAGGTGGACTCGGCGAAGGGAGAGCGCAAGGCGCACATGCTGACGCACGGCGAGAAGAAGCCGAGCCTGCGCACGGTGGGCCCCTCGGTGCTGCACGGCCTCCAGGCGAACGCGGCGCATCGCGCGCTGTCCGGGTTCCTGATCTTCTACCTGGCGTTCCTGCTGCGCGAACATCCGCTGCCCGGCCAGTCGGCCGCGGTGTCGCTCGGCATGGTGGGCGTGGCGGCGGGGGTGGGCAACGCGCTGGGCACGGCCGTGGGCGCGTGGCTGAAGGCGCGCGGCCCTGAGCTGATCATCGCGACGATGCTGGCGGTGGTGCTGACCGCGGCGGTCCTGTCGGCGGTGTTCTTCGGCACGGGCATGGTGGCGGTCCTGGGCGCGGCGGCGGGCTTCACGCAGGCGCTGTCGAAGCTGTCACTGGACGCGCTGATCCAGCGGGACGTGCCGGAACAGGTCCGTACGTCGGCGTTCGCGCGCTCGGAGACGCTGCTGCAGATGTCGTGGGTGCTGGGCGGGGCGATCGGCATCGCGCTGCCGCTGAACGGCTCGCTGGGGATGTCGGTGGCGGCGGCGATCGTGGCGGCGGGTGCCGTGTCGGCGGGGCGCGGCCTGCTCTCCTCGGCCCGCCGCGGCGACGCGCCGCGCCCGCGGGTGGCATGACGCCCGCGCCGGCTCCGGGCTGCTCCTCGGCCTCCGCCGAGCCACGCCGCACACACGGACCGTGCCCCGTCCAGCCCCGCCCGTCCGAGGCACGGGGCCCGTAGCAGAGGCAAGGCGCCGCGCCCACGGAGCCGGCCCACCCCCGCCCCGCCGGCGCTTGAGGCGCGGGCCCGGGGCAGAGCCCCACAGGCGCGCCGCGCCTACGGACCCGGCCGCATCCAGTCCCCCGCGCGAGGCACGGGGGACGGGGCAGAGCCCCGCGACCGGGTCGGCGCTCCGGCCCCGGTCACCCGGTGGCGCCGCACGGCCTGCGGCCGTGTCCTCCATCGCCGGACGGGCTGGAAACGCACGCCCCCGTGAGCCGCACGGGCCGGGCGGGAGACACGCGCCCCGTACCCCCGCGCCGCCGTGACCGTCGCGCCCGATAGCCTTCGGACCATGACCGTTGCGTTCTTCTCCGGCAAGCGCCGCCGGACCGCTGCCGCTCTCGGCGCTGTCTCCGCCGGGCTCCTCGTCCTCTCCGCCTGTGGCGACAAGCCGACCCCGCTCGCGACCGTGACGGTCGGATCGGACTCGGTCCACACCGAAGCGACCTGCTACAACGACGGCGAGGCGCTCAAGGAGTCCGAGGTCCAGAAGTGCCTCACCAAGGGCACTCCCACCAAGATCAAGTTCGCCGTCGACGACAAGGTCCGCCTCGGCGTCGACCCGGAGATCGCCGACAACGGCTGGACGCTGCTCTTCGGCGTGCAGCCCGTCGAGCAGGAGCCGTACAAGAAGTCGTACCGGACCATCCCCGGCAACGCCTTCTTCTCGTCGCAGACCGGCGAGCCGACCACCAAGGCCGACGTCAACATCATGGAGACGAAGGGCAAGAAGGTCATCGGCATCTACCGCTTCCAGTTCGAGAAGGCCTCCTGACCCGCAGGACCCGCAGGACCCGGAGGGCACCCTCGTGCGCGTCCTTGTCGTGACCGCCGTGGCGGCGGAGGCCGAAGCCGTCGCCACGGGGGACCCCGGCGTCCTCCCCGGCGGCTACGCCCTCACCCGTACGCCGTCGCTCGACGTCCTCGTCGCCGGCGTCGGACCGGCCGCCGCCGCCGCGGCCACCGCCACCGCGCTGACGGCCGCGCCCGAGCCGTACGGCCTCGTCGTCTCCGCCGGCATCGGCGGCGGCTTCGCCGCGCACTGCCCGGTGGGCTCCCTCGTCGTCTCCGACGCGATCGTCGCCGCCGACCTCGGCGCCGACACCCCCGACGGCTTCCTCCCCGTCGACGCCCTCGGCTTCGGCCGCACCGTCCACCTGCCGCCCGCGCGGCTGTCCGCGCGCATCGCCGAGGCGGTCGGCGCGGTGCACGCGCCCGTCCTCACCGTCTCCACGGTCACCGGCACCGCGGCCCGCGCCGACGAGCTGACCGCACGTCACCCCCGCGCCGCCGCGGAGGCCATGGAGGGCTTCGGGGTCGCCGAGGCCGCCGCCGCCCACGGCGTGCCGGTGGTCGAGATCCGCGCGGTCTCCAACGCCGTGGGGCCCCGCGACCGCGCCGCCTGGCGCATCGGCGAGGCGCTCGGCGCGCTGCGCGGTGCGTTCCAGCAGCTCGCCCCCGTCCTCCAGGAGCAACCGTGACCCTGCAGATCGCCTACTCGCCCTGTCCGAACGACACCTTCGTCTTCGACGCCTGGGCACACGGCCGCATCCCTGGCGCACCCGAGCTGGACGTGACGTTCGCGGACATCGACGTCACGAACGCATGGGCCGTGCGCGGTGGGGCCTCCCTGGCGGCGCCTCCCGGACGGAGTCCGGGGGAGAAGCGAGGGGAGGAGTTCGACGTGCTGAAGGTGTCGTACGCGGTGCTGCCGTGGGTCCTCGACGAGTACGCGCTCGTCCCGTGCGGCGGCGCGCTCGGCCGCGGCTGCGGCCCTCTCGTGCTGACCCGCGAACCGGGCGGCGACCTGGCGGGCAGGACGGTCGCGGTGCCGAGCGAGCGCTCGACCGCGTACCTGCTGTTCCGGCTCTGGGCCGCCGACGCCGTCCCGGCCGGGGTCGGCGAGGTGGTCGTGATGCCGTTCCACGAGATCATGCCCGCCGTGCGCGACGGCAAGGTGGACGCCGGGCTGGTCATCCACGAGGCCCGCTTCACCTACCAGCGGTACGGGCTCCACGCGCTCGCGGACATGGGCGAGCACTGGGAGCGGACGACGGGACTGCCCATCCCGCTCGGCGCGATCATCGCCAAGCGCTCGCTGGGCGCCGAGATGCTGCGCCGGGTGGCCGACGCCGCGCGGACGTCCGTCCGCATGGCGTGGGACGACCCCGACGCGTCCCGGCCGTACGTGCTGGAGCACGCCCAGGAGATGGACCCGGCCGTCGCGGACCAGCACATCGGGCTGTACGTGAACGAGTTCACCCACAACCTGGGCGACGACGGTTACGCGGCCGTGCGCGGCCTGCTGACGCGCGCGGCGGCCGAGGGGCTGGTACCGCCCCTCGGCCGGGATGCGCTGTCGTTCGTCTGAACGCCGGGCGTCACACGTCCAGCTGGTCCGCGACCGCCCTCAGCAGGCCGGCGATCTTCTTGCCGTGCACCTTGTCGGGGTAGCGGCCGCGCTCCAGCATCGGCGTGATGTTCTCCAGAAGCGTCGTCAGGTCCTGCACGATGGACGCCAGCTCGTCCGGCTTGCGCCGCTGGGCCGCCGCCACGGAGGGGGTCGGGTCGAGCAGCGTCACCGACAGCGCCTGGTCGCCGCGCTGGCCCGCCACCACGCCGAACTCGACGCGCTGGCCCGGCTTGAGGACATCCACGCCGGAGGGGAGCACGGAGGAGTGCACGAAGACGTCGCCGCCGTCGTCGCGTGAGAGAAAGCCGAAGCCCTTCTCGCTGTTGAACCACTTGACTTTGCCGGTGGGCACGTCTGTCCTCGTCCTCGTACTCGTCGGGCGCTGGGGGCACCGCGGGCGGGCGCCGAAAAAACGGCTCTGGATAGCACTACAGCGGGTCGCCTGACCCGCCACCCCCAAGGCTAATGGTCCAGAGGCTGGTGACAAGACGTCCCCGATCGGTTCCTACGCGCAGGGGAACTACCCTGGCCGAATGACTGCTACTCCTCCCGCAGCCGCTCCCGCCCCGGGTGACGGGCTGGTGCGCGTCGGCGGCATCGTCTTCGTCGTCGGCGCCGTCGCCACTCTGGTCACCGTCGCCCCGCTGTTCCTGGGCACGGAGCCGTTCCCGACGGTGGCGTACGTCGTGAGCATGCTGATGGGCGTCGGATTCCTGATCGCCGCGGCCGGGGTGCTGCGGTCGGTCGCGGCGCAGCGACGTCAGGCCAAATCCGCTCGGTCGCGGTAACGACCGCAACAGGATTCGGTTTACGGCGCCGGGGGACGCCCCCGGCGCGGCGGTGCGCCGGCGTCAGGCCCTCGCGTGGCTTCGCAGCCAGTCGGGGAACGCGGTGAGGTCGTCCAGGATCACGTCCGCGCCCGCCCCGCGCAGTTCGTCCGCGTCGCAGGGGCCGGTCGGCACGGCCACCGAGAGCGCGCCGGCGACCCGCGCGCCGCGCACGTCGCCGATGTGGTCACCGACGTACACGCTCGCGCCGTGCTCGCGCAGCGCCTCCGCCTTGGCCTCCGCCCACAGCCAGCCGACGACCTCGTCCGGGGCGATGCCGAGATGGGCGAGGTGCAGCTTGGCGTTGGGTTCGTGCTTGGCGGTGACGACGACGGCGCGTCCGCCGAGCTCCTGGACCGCCTCGATCGCCTCGCGGGCGCCGGGCATCGCGAGCGTCGGCGCTATCGCGTGCTCCGGGTAGATCTCCCGGTAGCGGTCGCCCATCTCCTGGATCAGCTCGTCCGGGAACCAGTGCGCCAGCTCCTGCTCCAGCGGCGGCCCGAGACGGGTGATCGCCAGGTCCGCGTCGATCCACACCCCGCTCTCGGCGGACAGTGCCCGGTAGGCGGCGTGGATGCCGGGGCGCGAGTCGATGAGGGTCATGTCGAGGTCGAATCCGACGGTGGGCGGCTGCGGTGCGGTTCGGATGGCCATGCCGGCCATTGTGCCGGGGGGCGTGCGGCCCCCTCGGAGACGGCGAATTCCGGACGCCTAGACTTAGCCAAGCCTTACCAACCTGGGTCCTCTCTGCGATAGGTGTCCATGTCAGCCAGACGCGCTCAAACCGTCCGCCGTGTCGGCTGGACGGCGGCGGCCGCGGCGGCTCTGCTGCTGGCGGTCCTGCTCAGCCTCGCCGTCGGGGCGCGCGCGGTCGCGCCGTCGGCGGTGCTCGACGCCCTGCTGCACGGCGCAAGCGGCCCGGACGCCGAGGTCGTCCGGGAACTGCGCGTACCGCGCACCCTGATCGGCCTGATGGTCGGCGCGGCGCTGGCGATCGCGGGCGCGGCCCTGCAGGGCATCACCCGCAACCCGATCGCCGACCCGGGCATCCTCGGCATCAGCCAGGGCGCGTCGGTGGGCGTGGTGCTGGCGATCGCGTTCGCCGGCATCCACACGCTCACGGGGTACGTCTGGTTCGCGTTCGCGGGCGCGGCCCTCGCGTCGGTCGCGGTGTACGCGATCGCCTCCAGCGGCCGCGGCGGTGCGACACCGGTGAAACTGGCCCTGGGCGGCGCGGCGATCAACGCGCTGCTGGTGTCGGTGACGATGGGCGTCCTGACGATGAAGGCGGCGGCGCTGGACGAGTTCCGCTTCTGGCAGGTCGGTTCGGTGGCCGGACGCGACGCGGAGATCGTGCAGCAGGTCTGGCCCTTCCTTGTGGTGGGCACGGTGCTGGTGGTCGCGGTGGCCCGCGGCCTGGACGCACTGGCCCTCGGCGAGGACGTCGCGAAGGGCCTCGGCCAGAACGTGGCGACGGTACGGATCGTGGGCGGCGTCGGCGCGACGGTGCTGACGGGCGTGGGCGTGGCGGCGGCGGGCCCGATCGCGTTCATCGGCCTCGCGGTCCCGCACATCGCCCACGCGATCGTGGGCAGCGACCACCGCTGGCTCCTGCCCATGGCCGCGCTGATCGGACCCGTGATGCTGCTCGTGTCGGACGTGCTGGGCCGTGTGGTGTTCGCGCCGAGCGAGATCCCGGCGGGCGTGATGACGGCGCTGATCGGCGTGCCGTTCCTGGTGACGCTGGTGCGGCGCAAGGCGGTGCCGGCGTGACGTCTTCCCCTGCCCGCCCCATCCCCAACCGGGGCTCCGCCCCAGGCCCCTGGGGCCCAGCGCCCCGGCGGCCGCGCGCCGTGCGGGGCTCCGCCCCGTGCCCCGTGCCGCGCTCCGCGCGGTGTCCTCAATCTCCCCCTACGGCCTGGCGGCCGTGGGCGGGGGTCCCCGACGGGCTGACAAAGCCCACGTGGAGGACCGCATGACCGCCGGCACCATCGACCGCGTCCGCCCCGCCGGGTACACGCTCGCCCGCGCCGGGCGCGCCAGCTTCCTGCTGCACCGGCGCGCCGCGCTCGTCGCCGTCGGGCTCACCGCCGTGCTCGCCGCCGCCTGCGTCGCCTACCTCGGCGTCGGCGAGAGCTTCGTCGCGCCGGCCGAGGTGCTGAAGGTGGTCCTCGGACAGCCGTCCCCCGACGAGCTGGTCGTCGGCACGCTGCGGCTGCCCCGGCTCGTCGTCGGGCTGCTCGCCGGCGCCGCCTTCGGGATCGCCGGCGCGCTCATCCAGACCGTCGCGCGCAATCCGCTCGCCAGCCCCGACATCATCGGCATCAGCCAGGGCGCGAGCGCGCTCACGGTCGCCGCGCTGACCTTCGGCGTCACCTCGTACGCCGCTCTGCCGTACCTCTCCGTCACCGGCGGCATCGTCGCGGCCGCGCTCGTGTACGTCTTCGCCTGGCGCGGCGGTCTGCACGCCACCCGCTTCGTCCTCATCGGCATCGGCTTCGCGATCGCGCTCCGCTCCGTCACCACCCTGGTCATGACCAAGGGCGACTATCTGGTCGCCCAGCAGGCCCAGATCTGGATGACCGGTTCCCTCAACGGCCGCGGCTGGGACGAGGCCGGGCCGCTCGGCTGGACGCTGCTCGTCCTGCTGCCCGCCGTGCTGTGGGCGGCCCGCGCGCAGCGCACCGTCGCGATGGACGACGACACGGCGACCGCGCTCGGCGTGCGGCTCGGGCGCGTCCGCCTGGGGCTGGTGCTGCTCGGGATCGTCCTCGCGTCCGTCGCGACCGGCGCCGCCGGCCCCGTCGACTTCGTCGCCCTGCTCGCGCCGCAGATCGCCCGCCGCATGACCCGCACCGCGCAGATCCCGCTGCTCTGCTCCGCCCTGATGGGCGCGGTGATCGTCGTCCTCGCCGACCTGCTGGCGCGGCGGCTGTTCTCGCCGACCGAGCTTCCCGTGGGCGTGCTCACGGCCGCCGTCGGCGCCCCGTATCTGATCTGGCTGATCGTCCGCAGCCACACCGGTCGTACCGCTGGAGGCAATTCGTGAGCAGGCTGACGGCGCGCGAGCTGACGCTCGCCTACGAGGACCGCACGGTCGTGCACGAACTCGACCTCGCCGTGCCCGACGGGAAGGTCACCGTCATCGTCGGCCCCAACGCCTGCGGCAAGTCGACGACGCTGCGGGCCCTGGGGCGGCTGCTGAAGCCGAAGGGCGGCGCGGTGCTGCTCGACGGCCAGGAGCTGGCGAGGATCCCGACGAAACGGATCGCGCAGGCGATCGGGCTGCTGCCGCAGTCGCCCGTCGCACCGGAGGCCATCACCGTCGCGGACCTCGTCTCGCGCGGCCGCCAGCCGCACCAGGCCTGGTGGAAGCAGTGGTCCGACGAGGACGAGCGCGCGGTCACCGACGCGATGACCCGCACCGACGTCACCACCCTGGCCGACCGCCCGGTCGACGAGCTCTCCGGCGGCCAGCGCCAGCGCGTGTGGATCGCGATGGCGCTCGCGCAGGAGACGGATCTGCTGCTGCTGGACGAGCCGACGACCTACCTCGACATCGCCCACCAGGTCGAAGTGCTCGATCTCGTACGGCAGTTGAACCACGAGCGCGGCCGCACCGTCGTCGCCGTCCTGCACGACCTCAACCAGGCCGCCCGTTACGCGGACCATCTCGTCGCCATGAGGGCGGGCCGGATCGTGGCCGAGGGCCGGCCGGGGGACGTCGTCACCGCCGAACTCGTCCGTGAGGTCTTCGGAATGGAGTCCGTGGTCGTCCCCGACCCGGTGACCGGCTCGCCGCTCGTCGTACCCGGCGCGCCCTACACCCCGTCACCCCCCGTCCCCCCGACCGAAAGGGTCTCCTCCTCATGACCACGTCCCTCCGCCGCCACGGCCTCGTCGCCGGTTCCCTCGCGCTGGCCGCCGCGATGACGCTCGCCGGGTGCGGTTCCTCGGACTCGTCCTCGAAGTCCGGCTCCGCGGACCCGTCCGCGGCCGGCGGCACGCACACGGTGAAGACCGCCATGGGGGACGTCGAGGTGCCCGACGCCCCGAAGCGCGTCGTCGTGCTCGACACCGCCGAGCTGGACTCCGCGATCACGCTGGGCGTCGAGCCGGTCGGCGCGACGCACACCGACACCGAGTCCGGCTTCCTGCCCTACCTGCCGAAGGACAAGGTCGCGGGAATCAAGGACGTCGGCGAGATGATGACGCCGAACCTCGAGGCGATCGCGGCGCTGAAGCCCGACCTGATCCTGACGTCCAAGATCCGGCACGGCGCGAAGTACGCCGAGCTGAAGAAGATCGCGCCGACGGTGATGACGGAGACGACCGGCTACCCCTGGAAGGAGAACTTCCAGCTCCACGCGGACGCGCTCGGCAAGAAGGCCGAGGCGACGAAGGTCGTCGCGGAGTACGAGGCCCACACGAAGAAGGTCACCGACGCGCTCGGCGGCAAGGACAAGGCGGCGGCGACCGAGGTGAACGTGGTCCGCTTCGTCGAGGGCGCGGACATCCGCATCTACGGCAGGCAGAACTACATCTCCACGATCCTCGCGGACGTCGGCCTCGGCCGCCCGGCCGTGACGGACAAGGCCAAGGACGGCTTCTCGTACGACGTGAGCCCCGAGAAGATCGACCTGGCGGACGCGGACGTGGTCTTCCACTCGACGTACGGCGACCCGAAGAAGGCGAAGCAGACGCAGACGCTGGACGGCGCGCTGTGGAAGGGGATGTCGGCGGTGAAGAACGACAAGGTCTTCGCCGTGGAGGACGAGCTGTGGATCCAGGGCATCGGGTACACGGCGGCGGCGAAGATCCTGGACGAGCTGCAGGCGGATCTCACGAAGTGAGGTGACGGGGGGTGGGTGCGGCGGTTGGGGGCCGCTGCGCGGGCTGTCCCCACCCCGCCCTCCCCCTACGCCTGGCGGCGTGGGAGGTACCCCCATCCCGAACCGGGGGGCTCTGCCCCCCGGCCCCCCGCGCCTCAAACGCCGGCGAGGCCGATTTCGCGGAGCGAAATCCAG
>NZ_JBFAOY010000001.1:724389-852425 GCF_040675505.1 Streptomyces sp. NPDC049597 | reverse complement strand
CCGCCACCTGCGTGATGGTCCCCGGGGGCCCGATGCAAACGCACGCCGCCACGGCCATGAACGGCCTGACGCGCCGGCCGGGGGGCCACCGCTCCGGGGCCCCCCCCTTCCGCACGTCCGGCGCCGGGTGCTCGCGTACCACCCGCACCCGCCGTGGGGCGGCCGGCGGCCCCTGTACGGCAGTGACCGGCCGTTCGCCACCGCCGACACCGACTGCTCTTCACCGTCGGACTTGCGGCCCACCCGCTCGGTGAGGAGCGGCGCGCCGCCAATCGACAGCGGCAGCGCCCCCGGCGGCCTTTCGCCGGGTGGAGGCGTTCCTCTCCTGACCCGCGGCCGGGCGCCACGCGTGCGCGACAACGCCGACGGCCCCCGCGGGAAACCCGCGAGGGCCGTCGGTGAGGGTCCGTCAGACGATCGAGCCGCCGGGCAGTTCGACCTTCGCCCCGAGCTTCTCCAGCTTCTCCATGAAGTTCTCGTAGCCGCGGTTGATCAGGTCGATGCCGTGCACCCGGCTCGTGCCCTGGGCGGCCAGCGCCGCGATCAGGTACGAGAAGCCGCCGCGCAGGTCGGGGATGACGAGGTCCGCGCCCTGGAGCTTCGTCGGGCCCGACACGACCGCCGAGTGGAGGAAGTTGCGCTGGCCGAAGCGGCAGTCGGAGCCGCCCAGGCACTCACGGTAGAGCTGGATGTGCGCGCCCATCTGGTTCAGGGCGGACGTGAAGCCGAGCCGGGACTCGTACACCGTCTCGTGCACGATCGACAGTCCGGTCGCCTGCGTCAGGGCCACGACCAGCGGCTGCTGCCAGTCGGTCTGGAAGCCGGGGTGGACGTCCGTCTCCAGCGCGATGGACTTCAGCTGACCGCCCGGGTGCCAGAAGCGGATGCCCTCGTCGTCGATCTCGAAGGCGCCGCCGACCTTCCGGTACGTGTTCAGGAAGGTCATCATCGAGCGCTGCTGAGCGCCGCGGACGTAGATGTTGCCCTCGGTGGCCAGGGCCGCCGACGCCCAGGACGCCGCCTCCAGGCGGTCCGGGATCGCGCGGTGGGTGTAGCCGCCGAGCTTGTCGACACCGGTGATCCGGATCGTCCGGTCCGTGTCCATCGAGATGATCGCGCCCATTTTCTGCAGGACGCAGATCAGGTCCTCGATCTCCGGCTCGACCGCCGCGTTGGTCAGCTCGGTGACGCCCTCGGCCAGCACCGCCGTGAGCAGCACCTGCTCGGTCGAACCGACCGACGGGTACGGCAGACGGATCTTGGTGCCGCGCAGCCGCTGCGGGGCCTCCAGGTACTGGCCGTCCGCGCGCTTCTCGATCGTGGCGCCGAACTGGCGCAGGACGTCGAAGTGGAAGTCGATCGGCCGGCCGCCGATGTCGCAGCCGCCCAGACCCGGGATGAACGCGTGCCCGAGCCGGTGCAGCAGCGGTCCGCAGAACAGGATCGGGATGCGCGAGGAGCCCGCGTGGGCATCGATGTCGGCGACGTTCGCGCTCTCGACGTGGGTGGGGTCGAGGACCAGCTCGCCGGGCTCGTCGCCGGGGCGGACGGTCACGCCGTGCAGCTGGAGCAGTCCGCGGACGACTCTCACATCGCGGATGTCGGGCACATTGCGCAGCCTGCTGGGCTCGCTGCCGAGCAGGGCGGCGACCATCGCCTTGGGCACGAGGTTCTTCGCGCCGCGGACGCGGATCTCGCCCTCCAGCGGGGTTCCGCCGTGGACAAGCAGTACATCGTCTGTGCCGGTCATGAATCTCGCGTTCCGGAGGGGGTCCCCCCAGCGCTGCGAGGGGGCCCGGTCGGGCAGGGCCAGAGAAAAGGGTAAGGGGCCCGGGGCCCTTCGATGTAAGGGTGTGGGGCCCCTTGATACGTAATGAATCGGGTACAACACGCTGCGTCCGCCACCTCTCGCACACTGTCACCGGACCGGCGGTGCCGGCGGCGGCGAACACCCGCGCGCGGGGCACGCTCCGACCTGCACCCCCTCCCACCGCGGCGGCGCACTGTTGTCGCTCCGCCCCCGCGGAGGGCCGAGATGCGGGATCATGTGTCGCATGACCGAGGTGTCCTCGCTCACAGGGCGGCTTCTCGTCGCCACACCTTCCCTCGCGGACCCGAACTTCGACCGCGCGGTGGTCCTGCTGCTCGACCACGACGACGAGGGCTCCCTCGGCGTCGTCCTGAACAGGCCCACACCCGTCGACGTGGGCGACATCCTCGAGTCCTGGGCCGCGCTGGCCGGGGAGCCCGGTGTCGTCTTCCAGGGCGGTCCCGTCTCCCTCGACTCGGCGCTCGGCGTCGCGGTGATCCCCGGCGACGAGGGGCCGCTCGGCTGGCGGCGGGTGTACGGGGCGATCGGCCTCGTCGACCTGGAGGCGCCGCCCGAGCTGCTCGGCTCGGCGCTCGGTTCACTGCGGATCTTCGCCGGATACGCCGGCTGGGGCCCGGGCCAGCTGGAGGCCGAGCTGCGGGAGGGCGCGTGGTACGTCGTCGAGTCGGAGCCCGGTGACGTGTCCTCGCCGCGGCCGGAGACGCTGTGGCGTGCGGTGCTGCGCCGCCAGCGCAACGAACTGGCCATGTTCGCGACGTATCCGGACGACCCGTCCCTCAACTGACCGGATCGCCGCGCCGGGGTCCTCGCTCCCGCAGCGGCGTCGGCGTGGGTACCCTTGGAGCTCATGAGCACTCTTGAGCCCGAGCGCGGGACAGGCACCGGGACCCTGGTAGAGCCGACGCCCCAGGTGTCGCACGGCGACGGCGACCACGAGCGCTTCGCCCATTACGTCCAGAAGGACAAGATCATGGCGAGTGCCCTCGACGGCACTCCCGTGGTCGCGCTGTGCGGAAAGGTCTGGGTGCCGGGGCGTGACCCCAAGAAGTACCCGGTCTGCCCGCTGTGCAAGGAGATCTACGAGTCCATGGGCTCGGGTGGCGACAAGGGCAAGGACGGCGACAAGAAGAAGTAGTCCGCCGCCGCTCGACGGTTTCTTCCGACGGCCCCCGGGGCGCGCGTTTCGCGTGCCCCGGGGGCCGTTTCGCGTGCTCGGCTCCGCCGTGGCGTTGCACACCGTGCGGCTGCCGGTCACAGAGTGGTCGAGACCTCTTGTGGCGCCGTGCGAGCCCCTCTAGCCTCCTGCGTGTTGTGCAGTACGAAACGGTCGTTGCGCATATTGCAACGCGCTCACGCGTGGGGGTTCCCGTATGAAGCTCATCGCCAAACTCGCCGCCCCCGTGGCGGCACTCGCCCTTGCGGGCCTCACCGCCTGCGCCCCCCAGACCTCCGACACCGGCGCCAAGGAGGACGCCAAGAGCGGCACGCTGCGGGTCTGGCTGTTCCAGGAGGTCAACAACAAGCCCAAGGAACAGGTCGTCGACGCCGCGGTCGCCGCCTTCGAGAAGGCGCACCAGGGCGTGGAGGTCGAGGTCGAGTACATCCCCGTCGAGACCCGCGCCCAGCGCGTCAGGGCAGCCTTCAACGACCCGGCGAGCGCCCCCGACCTCATCGAGTACGGCAACACCGACACCGCCGGATACGTGAAGGACGGCGGACTCGCCGACGTCACGGCCGAGTTCGACGCCTGGGACGAGGCGAAGGACACCGACCCCACCGCCCGGGAGTCCGTCACGGTCGGCGGAAAGGTCTACGGCGCACCCCTGTTCGTGGGCGCCCGCGCGCTCTACTACCGCACCGACGTCTTCGAGGAGCTGGGCATCGAACCGCCCAGGACCCAGGCCGGCCTGATCGCCACCGCAAAGAAGATCCGCAAGCACAGGCCCGAGCTGTACGGGCTCGCGGTCGGCGGCGCGTACACCTACGGCGCGATGCCCTTCATCTGGGCCCACGGCGGCGAGCTCGCCTCCGGGAGCGGCGGCTCGTACACGTCCGCCATCCACAGCGCCGCCGCGCGCAAGGGCATCGCGGCCTACACGTCCCTGTTCGGCGACGACAACTGTCCCGCCGCCAAGTGCGCCTCCATGAACGGCAACGCGACGGTCACCGCGTTCGCCTCCGGCAAGGCGGCCATGGCCATCGGCGGCGACTTCAGCCACCAGGCGGTCGAGGCCGGCCCGGTCAAGGGCAAGTACGCCGTCGTGCCGCTGCCCGGGCTGAAGGCGGGCGAGATCGCTCCCGCCTTCGCGGGCGGCAACAACATCGGCGTCCTCAGGAGCAGTTCGCACCGCACCCTGGCGGTGGACCTGATGAAGCGGTTCGCGGGCAAGGAGACGCAGGCGAAGCTGTTCGACGCGATGGGATTCCTGCCGACGTACACCGACGTGCGGGCCGAGGCCGCGAAGAAGGAGCCGTTCGTCGAGCCGTTCATCGAGACGCTCGACGCGGGCGCCAAGTTCGTGCCCGCGTCCCCTGCCTGGGGCCAGATCGACGCCTCGCTCGTCCTGCCCTCCATGTTCCAGGAGATCGTCAGCGGCAAGAAGGACGTGGCGGCCGCGTCGAAGGACGCGGCGGAGAAGATGGACGCGGCGTTCGCGTCGGCGGGCTGAGCCGATGACCCACCGTACGAACGGCACGACGGGGCGGACGGAGCCCGCCACCGCGCCGCCGGCCCCGGCGGTCCGGTCCGAGGCGGAGCCCGTGCCGTCGGCTGCGCCCGTGGCCACGCCCGCCGAGGCGGATGTGTCCCCGGCCTCGGCCGACGTGGTCGTGCAGCGCGCGGCGAGCGCGCCTGGCCGGTCCGAGGGGGCGCCCGTGCCGTCGGC
Organism: Streptomyces sp. NPDC049597; assembly: GCF_040675505.1. NCBI lineage: Bacteria > Bacillati > Actinomycetota > Actinomycetes > Kitasatosporales > Streptomycetaceae > Streptomyces > Streptomyces sp. NPDC049597. The sequence goes on along the minus strand of NZ_JBFAOY010000001.1, from coordinate 847,709 downwards.
TGCCCCCGAGATCCGGCCGGCCGAGGCGGATGTGTCTTCGGCCTCGGCCGACGCGGTCGTGCAGCGCGCGGCGAGCGCGCCTCGCACGGCCGACGCCGGGACGGCGGCGGCGCGGGTCGGGCGGCTCGGGAAGGAGCCGTCGGCCGCGGCGCGGGGCCCCCGGGGCCCGAAGGCGACGGGGCGGCGCGGGGGCTGGACCCCGTGGATCTACCTCGCGCCCGCGCTGGCCGTCATCGCCGCCCTGCTCGTCTACCCGATCTACCAGCTCGGTCTCATCTCCTTCCTCGAGTACACCCAGGCCCAGGTCAGCGGCGGCGAGCCGACCAGCTTCCAGGGCCTCGGCAACTACCGCACCCTCCTCGCCGACGGCCAGTTCTGGCAGGTGCTCCTCGCCACCGTGCTGTTCGCCGCCGCCTGCGTCCTCGCCACCCTCGCCGTCGGCTGCGCGCTCGCGGTCCTGCTCACCCGCGTACGGGCGCTGCCGCGCCTCGCCCTGATGCTGGCCGCACTCGGCGCGTGGGCCACCCCGGCGATCACCGGGTCCACCGTCTGGGTCTTCCTCTTCGACCCCGACCACGGCCCGGTCAACAGGGTCCTCCAACTGGGCGACTTCTCCTGGACCTACGGCCGCTGGAGCGCCTTCTCGCTCGTCCTCTTCGAGGTGGTGTGGTGTTCGTTTCCGTTCGTGATGGTGACGGTCTACGCGGGCATCAAGGCGATCCCCGGCGAGGTGCTGGAGGCGGCCGCGCTGGACGGCGCCTCGCAATGGCGCATCTGGCGTTCCGTCACCGCCCCGATGCTGCGACCCGTCCTCGTCGTCGTCACCATTCAGTCGATCATCTGGGACTTCAAGGTCTTCACGCAGATCTACGTGATGACGAACGGCGGGGGCATCGCCGGACAGAATCTCGTGCTCAACGTGTACGCCTATCAGAAGGCGTTCGCGTCCTCCCAGTACAGCCTGGGATCGGCGATCGGCGTGGTCATGCTGCTGATTCTGCTCGCGGTCACGCTCGTGTACCTGCGACTGCTGCGACGCCAGGGAGAAGAGATATGAGCCTCGCTCCGCGTGCGTGGCGGATCCGGCGTCCGGGACGGCTCGCCGCCGAGACGACGGCGCTCGCCGTCGCGCTGGTGGTCGCGTTTCCGCTGTACTGGATGGTCCTCTCCGCCTTCAAACCGGCCGGTGAGATCCAGTCCGCCGAGCCGCGTCCCTGGACGCTCGCCCCCTCGCTGGACTCGTTCCGCCGGGTCTTCGAACAGCAGGAATTCGGCCGCTATTTCCTCAACAGCCTGATCGTGGCGGGAACGGTCGTCGTCGCCTCGGCCCTGATCGCGTTCCTCGCCGCCACGGCCGTCACCCGGTTCCGATTCCGGTTCCGTACGACCCTGCTCGTCATGTTCCTCGTCGCGCAGATGGTGCCGATCGAGGCCCTGACGATTCCGCTGTTCTTCCTGATGCGCGACGCCGGACAGCTGAACACCCTCGGCTCGCTGATCCTGCCGCACATCGCCTTCTCGCTGCCGTTCGCGATCTGGATGCTGCGCGGCTTCGTCAAGGCGGTCCCGGAGGCACTGGAGGAGGCCGCGTACATCGACGGCGCGAGCCGTACGCGGTTCCTGTGGCAGATCCTCTTCCCCCTGGTCTTTCCCGGCCTGGTGGCGACGAGCGTGTTCTCGTTCATCTCGACGTGGAACGACTTCCTCTTCGCCAAGTCGTTCATCATCAGCGACACGTCGCAGTCGACGCTGCCGATGGCGCTGCTGGTCTTCTTCAAGCCGGACGAGAACGACTGGGGCGGGATCATGGCAGCCTCTACCGTGATGACCGTGCCGGTGCTCGTCTTCTTCGTACTCGTTCAGCGACGCCTGGTCTCCGGCCTCGGCGGCGCGGTGAAGGACTGACGATATGCCTCCCACGAACCTGGTCCCCGCTCCGCTCGTCGCCGAGTGCCGGGCCGACAGCCCCGGTTCCTGCTCGCTGGACGAGCGGACCACCCTCGACGCACGGCCGGGCACCGAGGGCGTCGCCCGCCAGCTGCGCGCGACGCTCGGGGCGGCCACCGGCCTTCCGCTGGCCGACGGCCCCGGCCCGCACAGCGTCCTGCTGCGCGTCAGCGCCGAAGTGGAGCGGGAGTACGGCCCGGAGGGCTACCGGCTCTCCACCGACCGCACCGCAGAGGACGTCGCGGTCCTCGTCGAAGGCGGAAGCGCGGCAGGGGTGTTCTGGGGTGTCCAGACGTTCCGGCAACTGCTCGGGCCGGACGCGTTCCGCAGGGCGCCCCTCGCGCGCGGCCGGGAGCGGTCCCTGCCCCTCGTCACGGTCGAGGACGCGCCCCGCTTCTCCTGGCGCGGCATGATGCTCGACGTCTCACGGCACTTCCTGCCCAAGGACGACGTCCTGCGCCAACTCGACCTGCTCGCCGCCCACAAGCTCAACGTCCTGCACCTGCACCTCACCGACGACCAGGGCTGGCGCATCGAGATCGAGCGGTACCCGAAGCTCACCGAGGTCGGCGCCTGGCGTTCGCGCACGAAATGGGGACACCGGGCGTCCGACCTCTGGGACGACCGTCCGCACGGCGGCTACTACACGCACGACGACATCCGCGAGATCGTCGCCTACGCCGCCGAGCGGCACATCACCGTCGTCCCCGAGATCGACATCCCGGGCCACTCGCAGGCGGCCATCGCCGCGTACCCCGAACTCGGCAACACCGACGTCGTCGACACCGCCTCCCTGACGGTCTGGGACAACTGGGGCGTCAGCCCCAACGTCCTGGCTCCCGGCGACACCACCCTGCGCTTCTACGAAGGCGTCCTCGAAGAGGTACTCGACCTCTTCCCCTCCGCGTTCGTCCACATCGGCGGCGACGAGTGCCTCAAGGACCAGTGGAAGCGGTCACCGGCCGCCCAGGCCCGCATCAAGGAGCTCGGGCTCGCCGACGAGGACGAGCTCCAGTCCTGGTTCATCCGGCACTTCGACCGCTGGCTCGCCGACCGCGGCCGCCGCCTCATCGGCTGGGACGAGATCCTGGAAGGCGGACTCGCGCCCGGCGCCGCCGTCTCCTCCTGGCGCGGCTACCAGGGCGGCATCGCCGCCGCCGAGGCCGGTCACGACGTCGTCATGTGCCCCGAGCAGCAGGTGTATCTGGACCACCGGCAGGCCGCCGGCGACGACGAGCCGATGCCCATCGGCTACGTGCGGACCCTGGAGGACGTCTACCGGTTCGAGCCCCTGCCGCCCTCGCTCGGCCCCGAGGCCGCCGCCCACGTGCTCGGCACCCAGGCCAACGTCTGGACGGAGGTCATGCAGGACCGCTCCCGCGTCGACTATCAGGTCTTCCCGCGCCTCGCCGCCTTCGCGGAGGTCGCCTGGTCCGCCCTGCCCGCCCCCGCCGAACGGGATTTCGCCGGATTCGAACGGCGCATGGAGACCCACTACGCGCGCCTCGACGCGCTCGGCGTCGACTACCGCCCGCCCGGTGGCCCGCGGCCCTGGCAGCGTCGTCCCGGCGTCCTCGGACGCCCGATCGAGGGAGCACCCCCGAACGTGTGACCCGCGGCCCGGGGCGCCCGCCCGGGCCGCGTCCGTCGGCGCGGGACGACCGGGAGTGAATCCGGACCATCGCGTACGGAAACGGACTTACGGGTTGGACGGGCCCTTCGCGGACCCTCTCGCCGGACGGCTCGGAAGATGTGCCACAGTTGCCACGTCCGGACTGTGAGCACGTACGGTACGGCACACAGGCGGGACAGCCGGGACACCGGGAAGGGGCAGCTGGGTGACCACGCACGCACCGCAGACGGCGCAGTCGGTGACGCTGCCGGGCTCGCTCGACGAGGCCGTGGCGGCGCTCACCGCCATGCCTGCCGCCGTGCCCGTCGCCGGGGGCACGGACCTCATGGCCGCCGTCAACAGGGGGGAGCTCCGCCCCGCGGGGCTCGTCGGCCTCGGCCGCATCAGCGAAATCCGGGGCTGGCGCTACCAGGACGGGCACGCGCTGCTCGGCGCCGGACTCACCCACGCCCGGATGGGACGGCCCGACTTCGCGGCCCTCATCCCCGCCCTGGCGGCCTCCGCGCGCGCGGCCGGGCCGCCCCAGATCCGTAACGCGGGCACGCTGGGCGGCAACATCGTCACCGCCGCGCCCACCGGCGACACCCTGCCCGTGCTGGCCGCGCTGGAGGCGGACCTGGTCGTCGCGGGCCCCGAGGGCGCGCGGCGCGAGATCCCGGTCTCCCACCTGCTCGCCGGCCGCGAGATGCTCGGCCCCGCCGAACTCATCGGCTTCGTACGGGTGCCGCTCCTGCACGCCCCTCAGGTGTTCCTCAAGGCCACCGGCCGCACCGGCCCCGGCCGCGCCACCGCCTCCGTCGCCGTCGTGCTCGACCCGGCGCGGCGCGGCGTGCGCTGCGCCGTGGGCGCGATCGCGCCGATGCCGCTGCGCCCGCTGGAGGCCGAGCGCTGGATCGCGTCGCTGATCGACTGGGACGGGGAGCGGGGGCTCGCGGGCGAGGCGCTCGCGGCCTTCGGCGAGTACGTGGCGGCCGCGTGCATCCCGGACCCGGCCCCGGCGGCACCGGGCGAGGAGCAGCAGGTGCTGCCGCCCGCCGTACTGCATCTGCGGCGCACGGTCGCCGCGCTGGCCCGACGGGCACTGGGGAGGGCGCTGTCGTGAGCAACGAGGACCACCAGCAGGGGCGTTTCCCCGAGCCGTCGGACCACCAGGACCACCACGGCGGTCCGGACGGCGGCCAGGGGCACCTGGGCCTCCCGGACGCCTTCGTGCAGGACGGCCCGCTCGAGTACCCGCACAGCGGGGAGCAGGGGTACGCCGCGGGCGGGCAGGACTACGGGGGCTACCAGGACCACGGGCAGGGCCAGGCCCACGATCACGGCCAGGGGTTCCCGTACGAGTACGGCGGCTGGCAGCCGACGGCCCCCGACTACGACGGCGAGGCGACGGGCTTCTTCCAGCTGCCGGCCGAGGATTCACCGGCCGCGGCACCTCTGGAGGCGCCGGGCCACGGCTACGTACCGCCGATGATCATGCCGTTGACGCCGCTCGCGCCGGAGGCGCGCACCGACCCGGCGGCGACCGGCGGTTGGGCGCCGGAGCAGCCGCACGCCGGCGACGCGCAGGCGGAGCCGGCCGCGCCCGAGGCCGTCCGGTGGCCGGAGGCGGGCGTCCAGCAGCACGGCGATCCGCAGGCGACCGGCCAGTGGGCGTTCCCCGAGGAACCCGCACCGGCGACCGCGTCGCAGGGCGCCGCCGGTCACGAGACGACCGGGCAGTGGTCGATCCCGATCGCCGAAGGTGAGCTTCCGGACGATTCGGGCGAGTTCCTGCGTTCCGCGCCGCCGGTGGCCGAGACACCCTGGGCAGCCGCGGAGCCCCCGGCCACGCTTCCGGGTGGCGCGCCCGCGCCATGGACGACGCTGCCCGGCGGCGCGCCCGCGCCGTGGGCTGAGCAGGCGCCTCAGGAGCAGCTGCCTCACGGGCAGGAGCCTCACGAGCATGCGCCTCATGGGCAGGAGCCTCACGAGCAGGCGCCTCAGGAGCCGGCCGTGCAGGAACCGGAGCCCGGCGATGCCGCGCCCGAGGACCCGGCTCCCGTGGAGTCCGGGCATGCCGCCGAGCCCGGACCTCAACGGCCGCAGGACGCTGCCGAGCCCACGAGTCCCGAGACCGCTCAGGTGCCGGAGCCGCGCGAGGACCGGCAGACCGGGCAGGAGGACGCGGCACCGCGGCCGTCGGGGGACCCGTCCTCCGAGGAACCCCCCACCGCGGACCCGTCCGCCGGGGACGTCCCCTCCGGCGAACCTGACTCCGCGGCGGCGGCCACCGGCGCCGACATCCCTCCCGCGGCCGACGAGCACCCGCCCACCTCGTACGTCCTGCGGGTCAACGGCACGGACCGTCCGGTCACCGACGCCTGGATAGGCGAGTCGCTCCTCTACGTCCTGAGGGAGCGCCTCGGCCTCGCCGGAGCCAAGGACGGCTGCTCGCAGGGCGAGTGCGGCGCCTGCAACGTCCAGGTGGACGGCAGGCTCGTCGCCTCCTGCCTCGTACCCGCGGCGACGGCCGCCGGCTCGGAGGTCCGCACGGTCGAGGGTCTCGCCGGCGACGGTGAACCCTCCGACGTGCAGCGGGCGCTCGCCAACTGCGGCGCGGTCCAGTGCGGCTTCTGCATCCCCGGCATGGCCATGACCGTGCACGACCTCCTGGAGGGCAACCACGCCCCCACCGAGCTGGAAACGCGCCAGGCCCTGTGCGGCAACCTGTGCCGCTGCTCTGGCTACCGGGGCGTGCTCGATGCCGTACGCGAGGTCGTCGCCGAACGCGCCGCGAGCGCGGCCGCGGCGGCCGAGGAGGCGTCGCACCCCGAGCCGCAGGGGGAAGCGCACGAGGAAGCCCGTATCCCGCACCAGGCACCCCCCGGCGCCGGTAGGGTGCAGGCCCACCCGCACGACGGAGGCATGGCGTGAGCAACGACGCGACCGTCACGGCGAATCCGCAGGCCGTCGAAGGCCCCCCGCCGCAGGCGCCGGCCCACGGCCTCGGCGCCTCCCTTCCCGCGGCCGACTCCCGGGCCAAGACGGAGGGCACGTTCCCGTACGCGTCCGACCTGTGGGCCGAGGGCCTGCTGTGGGGGGCGCTGCTGCGCTCGCCGCACCCGCACGCCCGCATCCTCTCCATCGACACGTCGGCCGCCCGCGACATGCCCGGCGTACACGCGGTGATCACCCACGAGGACATCCCGGGCGACGCGTCGTACGGCAGGCGGATCGCCGACCGGCCGGTGTTCGCGTCCGAGATCGTCCGCCACCACGGCGAGGCGATCGCCGCGGTGGCCGCCGACCACCCGGACACCGCACGGCTCGCCGCGGCCGCGATCGCCGTCGAGTACGAGCTCCTCGACCCGGTGACCGACCCGGAGAAGGCGTTCGCCGCCGAACCGCTGCACCCCGACGGCAATCTGATCCGGCACATTCCGCTGCGCTACGGCGACCCGGACGTGACCGGCGAGGTCGTCGTCGAGGGTCTGTACCGCATCGGCCGCCAGGACCCGGCACCGATCGGCGCCGAGGCGGGCCTGGCCGTACCGCGGCCCGACGGCGGCGTCGAGCTGTACACCGCCTCGACGGACCCGCACGCCGACCGCGCCCTCGCCGCCGCCTGCTTCGGCCTGGAACAGGAACGGGTCAAGATCGTCGTCACCGGCGTACCCGGCGCGATGGGCGACCGCGAGGACCCCGGCTTCCAGCTCCCGCTCGGCCTGCTGGCCCTGCGGACCGGCTGCCCGGTCAAGCTCACCGCCACCCGCGAGGAGTCGTTCCTCGGCCACGCCCACCGCCACCCGACGCTGCTGCGTTACCGCCACCACGCGGACGCCGAGGGCCACTTGGTGAAGGTCGAGGCGCAACTGCTGCTCGACGCGGGTGCCTACGCCGACGCGTCCTCCGAATCACTGGCCGCCGCCGTCGCGTTCGCCTGCGGTCCCTACGTGGTTCCGCACGCCTTCATCGAGGGCTGGGCTGTGCGCACCAACAACCCGCCGTCGGGCCACGTGCGCGGCGAAGGGGCCATGCAGGTCTGCGCGGCCTACGAGGCGCAGATGGACAAACTCGCGGCGAAACTGGGCCTCGACCAGACCGAGATCCGCCTGCGCAACGTGCTGGCCACCGGCGACATCCTCCCCACCGGCCAGACGGTCACCTGCCCGGCGCCGGTCGCCGAGCTGCTCCAGGCCGTACGGGACCACCCGCTGCCCTCCCTCCCCAAGGACACACCCGAGGACGACTGGCTCCTCCCGGGCGGCCCCGAGGGCGCCGGCGAACCGGGTGCGGTGCGCCGCGGCGTGGGCTACGCGCTCGGCATGGTGCACATGCTCGGCGCCGAGGGCACGGACGAGGTCTCCACGGCGACGGTCAAGGTCCAGGACGGCGTCGCGACGGTCATCTGCGCGGCGGTGGAGACCGGTTCGGGGTTCTCGACCCTGGCGCGCCAGATCGTCCAGGAGACGCTGGGCATCGAAGAGGTCCACGTGGCGGCGGTCGACACCGACCAGCCCCCGGCGGGCCCGGCGGCCCACGGCCGCCACACCTGGGTCTCCGGCGGCGCGGTCGAACGCGCGGCCAAGATGGTCCGCACACAGCTCCTGCAGCCGCTGGCGCACAAGTTCGGCATGTCCACGGAGCTGCTCCAGATCACCGACGGCAAGATCACGTCGTACGACGGCGTGCTCTCGACGACGGTCACGGAGGCGATGGACGGCAAGGAACTGTGGGCGACGGCCCAGTGCCGCCCCCACCCGACCGAGCCGCTGGACGAGTCGGGCCAGGGCGACGCGTTCGTGGGCCTGGCGTTCTGCGCGATCCGCGCGGTGGTCGACGTCGACATCGAACTCGGCTCGGTCCGTGTGGTCGAGATGGCCGTGGCCCAGGACGTGGGCCGCGTCCTGAACCCGGCCCAGCTGGCCACCCGCATCGAGGCGGGCGTCACCCAGGGCATCGGGGCGGCTCTCACGGAGAACCTCCGCACGGCCCGCGGCCTGATCCGCCACCCCGACCTGACGGGCTACGCACTCCCGACGTCATTGGACGCGCCGGACATTCGCATCGTGAAACTGGTCGAGGAACGGGACGTCGTGGCCCCCTTCGGCGCGAAGGCGGCGAGCGCGGTCCCGGTGGTCACGTCCCCGGCGGCAGTGGCCTCAGCGGTCCGCGCGGCGACGGGCCGCCCGGTCAACAGACTCCCGATCCGGCCCCAGGCGGCGGTGGCCGCGGCGACGTCGTAGGCGGAACGGCCGCTGCGTGGCCTGGACGTGTCCCTGGGCAAGAGGGCTGTCGGTACCCGTCGGTAGAGTGACGGACCGGGTCTTGTGTTTCACGGGGGAGGGCCAGAGCAATGGCGGAAGACGGCGGCCGGCCGAGCGGAATGTCCGGTGACGAGCGTCAACTGCGTGCGGTGAACCCAGCCATGGCTTCGATGCTCTACGACGCCGAGTCGATGGCGTCGTTCAAGAGGCGGGTCGATCGGCTGCTGATCGACCTGGGTGATTCGCCCGCGGCACCGCACCAGGTGGGCACGGCCCACACCAAGCGCAACCACTTCGGCGGCGGAGACGGCGCCTGGGCCGAGGCGGCGGGGCTGCACACGTCGTACGAGCTCGTGGTCGACCGGCTCAAGGAGCTGTCCCAGCTGATGGGCGACTGCCTGGAGGGCATGGGCATCGCCGTCCTGTCGGCCAAGAACGGCTACGCGGACATCGACGACGACGTACGCCGCCGGATGCTGGCGATCCAGCACCACACACAGAAGCACTACGACGCCGACCGGGACCCGACGGCGGAGCGGCAGCCGCCGGCGGACGGGGCACCGGCGACCCAGCCGGGCGACACGGCAGGCGCCGGCGGACTTCAGTGACGGGGGAGACGAAAGACATGACCAGAGACGGTGGCGGAGGCGGCAAAGGGGCCCGGACGCCCTTCGAGAGCATGTCCCACGAGGCGATGCTGGCCTGGCTGGACCAGGCGAGCAGCTTCCATGTCCAGGAAGCGGCCGACCGGCTGTCGGCGGCCGCGGTCGAGATCCGGAGCATCGCCCAGCAGCTGAAGTTCCGCCCCGAGCGGGTGAGGTGGGAGGGCGAGGGCTACGAGGCGTTCGTCGAATGGGGCGCGAGCCTGGCGTCCTCGACCTTCCGGCTGGCGGACTACAGCGACGGTGCCTCCACGTGGCTGAGCCAGGCCTCGGACGCCATCGCGCGGGCACAGTCGTCCGTCCCCCGCTACACCTCCAAGGACCAGGCCCGGGCCAACCTCGACGCGGCCAGGGCCCACCACAACGACCCCGACGCGTCGACGGTGGCGTCCAAGGCGGAGGCGGCCCTGGCCGCCACCCAGGAGCAGAACCGCCTGGAGGCCGCCGCCGAGATGCGCAAGCTGGCGCAGGCGTACGACCAGTCGGCGTCGGAGATGGACAAGCTGGAGGTGCCGACGTTTCGGCCGCCGCCGGGGGAGTTCGTGCCGCCGACGGAGAACGTGCGAGATGACACTTCGGACGTCAACCGGTCCACCGGTAGCGGTGACGTTCGTGGGGCGCTCGCTTCTCCCTCATCCACAGCCAGTGGTGCACCGGCGTATGGGACGGCACCTGGGGCTGGGCGTGTGTCCGTGTCCGAGACACCCTCTGCGGCCCTGGGGCAGCCGGAGATGCCGCCTACCGCGATGGAAATCGACAGCATCGACACGCTGTCGCCGACGCAGACAGCTCCGCCGACGCCGCCCACGCCCGGTCCGGTACGCCCTGAGGGGCCGACGAACCCGCCGGTGAACCTGGTGCCTCCGGTGTCCGGTGGAGGCCCCGTGCCCCCGTCTGCCAAGCAGAGCGGGACCGGGAGGATTCCGGGCGCTCCCCGAGGCCAGGTACTGCCCGGACAGTCGACCGGACTGCCAGGACCCGGCGCGGGCGGTGCGAGGGCCCCGAGGGACGGCATCGTCGGCGGACGCCCCGTGCCGCCGGCTGCCGGGCGGGCGACCGGCGTCCCGCGCGGACAGGTGATCGGCGCCGAGGGCGGTGGGTACGCCCGTCCACCCATGGCGCAGGGTGCCGGAGGCGTGGGCGGCGGTACGGGATCCGGCCAAAGTCGACCCGTTGGCGGTCGGCGTTTCGCGAGCGAAACCGGAGGCATCGTCGGCGGGCGGCCCGTGCAGACGGGCATCACTGGTGGGCGTCCGTCCACCCCGAGTGGTTCCGGACCGGCACGGGGTGGCGTGTCCGGCTCGTCTTCGCGGACCTCCGCTCGCCGTGAGAATGCCGAGGGCGAGCGGCCGGATTACCTCACCGAGGACGAAGAGACCTGGCAGCGGAACAATCGCCGAGCCGTGCCACCGGTCATCGACTGACACCCCACCCGACACGAGTGAAGAGGATGTACATGCCTGCCAGCACCACACGCCGGGCACGCACCCGTGCAGCGGCGTCCATGTTCCTGACGATGGCGTTGGCAGGCATCGCGGCCACTCCGGCGCATGCCGAGTCCATCCGCTCGCGGCAGTGGCATCTCGATGCGATGGGCGTGGATGAGATCTGGAAGATCAGCACAGGCGAGGGCGTGACCGTCGCGGTCATCGACAGCGGCGTTGACGCCACCAACCCGGATCTGCGAGGCCGCGTCCTCAAGGGCAAGGACTTCGCCCCGGACGAACCGGGTGACGAGTGGACGGATTACAAGGGCCACGGGACCGGCATGGCGGGCATCATCGCCGGCACCGGGAAGAGCGGAGGAGGGGACGGCGCATTCGGGATGGCCCCTGATGTCAAGGTCCTTCCGGTGCGTATGCCTGCATCCGTAAAGGCGGCAAACGCTGCCGAAGCGGCCAGGCAGTTCAACGCGGTGGCACCAGCGGCGATTCGCTACGCCGCCGATGCGGGCGCCAAAGTCATCAACGTCTCACTGGGCAACGAGACGGGCTCCCGACAACTGACGGACGCTGTCCGGTACGCGATGAAGAACGGCTCGCTCGTGTTCGCGGCCGCAGGCAACGACGGTGGTTCGTCGCTCGAGTACCCCGCTGCGACTCCAGGAGTTGTAGCGGTGGGTTCCATCGGAAAGGACCTCAAGAAGTCGGACTTCTCCCAGTACGGACCGCAGGTCGACGTCTCCGCGCCGGGCGAGAACATCGTGCACGCGTGCGGCGGCAAGACCGGCTTGTGCAACGGCAACGGCACCAGCGACGCCACCGCCATCGCCTCCGCCACCGCCGCGCTGATCTGGTCGAAGCACCCGGAGTGGACCAACAACCAGGTCCTGCGGGTCATGCTCAACACCATCAGCGGCCCGACCAGCGGCAACAAGCGCAACGACCACATCGGTTACGGCGCCCTGCGCCCCCTGCGCGCCCTGAAGACGCCGGGTGACCCCGGCCCCGCGGACACGTACCCGCTCCCCGATTTCAGCTACGAGGCCGCCGCGTCCCCGTCCTCGGAGCCGTCCGGACCTGCGAAGGACGCTGCCCAGCCGACGGCCGCGCCGACTGCGTCCGACGACAGCGGAAGCGCGCCGACCGTCTGGATCGCCGCGGGCGTCGGCGCCGCCGTTCTGCTCGGCGCGGCCATTGCCGTTCCGGTGGTCCGCAATCGCCGCAGTCGCGCGGCGTCCACCCCTGTCGCGCCGTCGTCACCGTACGGGGGCCAGTGAAGCCTCGCTGCGGCCGTGACCGGAGCCGTTGCCGTCAGGGGCAGTTCAGCGCCTGACCGTGCCGCTGGCGTCCCCGTGGACGTCGGCGGCCGGCGTGCCGCAACGGCGAACGAGAGGGCGGCACCCCCGAAGGGGTGCCGCCCTCTCGTTCGCCTGGTGAAGGCAGTTGAGGCCGTGGCGGGAATCGAACCCGCGTAACTCGATTTGCAGTCGAGCCCCTTAACCACTCGGGCACACGGCCGTGCGTTCCAACTCCTCGACCGTAGGCGGACTCCGGACGGCCGCTCAAGCATGTGGCCGGGGCCGCAACGCGACTGCCATACGCCGTTCACGATCGCCCGCCCGGCCGCAGGGGGCTTACGACCAAGGGACCAGACGGGTCCCGTCGAAGGACAGGTCCCAAAGTCCGCCGTGCCCCTTACTCTGAGGCGCATGACCGCCCCCGAACCGCGTGACACCGATGTCACGCACCCGCCCGCCGACGCAGCCCACAACTCCGGCGAACCGGACGACGGGGGCGTTCTCGGCCCGTCGTACCGCGCTCTCAGCCTCGGCATCGTCTCCGTCGTCTTCCTGATCGCCTTCGAGGCGACCGCCGTCGGCACCGCGATGCCCGTGGCCGCGCGCGAGCTGCACGGCATCCCGCTTTACGCCTTCGCCTTTTCCGCGTACTTCACCACCAGCCTCTTCGGCATGGTCGTCGCCGGGCAGTGGGCCGACCGCACGGGTCCGCTGGGCGCGCTCGCCGGCGGGATGAGCGCCTGGGCCGCCGGGCTGCTGCTGTCGGGGACGGCGGGCGCGATGTGGGTGTTCGTCGTGGGGCGTGCCGTCCAGGGGCTGGGCGGCGGCCTGGTCATCGTCGCCCTGTACGTCGTCGTCAGCCGCGCCTATCCCGGAAGGCTCCAGCCGGCGATCATGGCGGCCTTCGCGGCGAGTTGGGTGGTCCCGTCCGTGATAGGCCCGCTCGCCGCCGGCACCGTCACCGAACAGCTCGGATGGCGCTGGGTCTTCCTCGGCATCCCCGCGCTCGTCGCCGTACCGCTCGCCCTCGCGCTGCCGGCGATCCGGCAGCGCGCCTCGGGGCCGGCGGACGCCGCCGCGCCCCTGCCGCCGTTCGACCCGCGCCGCATCAGGCTGGCCCTCGGGATCTCGCTCGGTGCGGGGCTGCTCCAGTACGCGGGCCAGGACCTGCGCCCGCTGTCGTTGCTGTCGGCGGTGGCCGGTGCGGTGCTGCTCGTTCCCTGCGTCCTCGGCATCCTGCCCAAGGGGACGTACCGGGCGGCCCGGGGGCTGCCGTCCGTCGTCCTGCTGCGCGGCATCGCCGCGGGGTCGTTCATCGCCGCGGAGTCCTTCGTGCCGCTGATGCTCGTCACCCAGCGCGGGCTGTCCCCGACCCTGGCGGGCCTGTCACTCGCGGTCGGCGGAGCGACGTGGGCGCTCGGTTCGTACGTGCAGTCCCGGCCGCGGACCGAGCCCTTCCGCGAACCCCTGGTCGTCTTCGGCATGCTGCTGGTCGCAGCGGCGATCGCGACCGCGCCGAGCGTGCTGATCGACGCCGTCCCCGTGTGGATCGTGGGCGTGGCGTGGGGGCTCGGCTGCTTCGGCATGGGGCTCGTGATCGGCTCGACGAGCGTGCTGCTGTTCAAGCTCTCGGCCCCCGAGGAGGCGGGAACGAACTCGGCCGCGCTGCAGATCTCGGACGCCCTGTCGAACATCATGCTGCTGGCGGCGGGCGGTGCGGCGTTCGCCGCCCTCGGCGGCGGTGCGGTGGGGGACCACGCAGCCGTGTCCGCGTCCGCCCCGCACCCGGCGGCCTTCGCGGCGGTGTTCCTCCCCATGGCGGGGGTGGCACTGGTGGGGGCGTGGGTCGCGTCGCGACTACGGGTGACGTCGTGAAATTCCTGAGCCCGGGAGCCGGGCCGCGCCCTACGCTCGCTCCATGATCGAGATGACCATTCGACTCGCCGACGACGAGTGGCGCGCCGTCGCCGATCTCGCAGACGCCCAAGGGATTTCCGTCGAGGACCTGGCGCAGGACGCCCTGCTGCGGCAGGTCACCCACGAGCAGACGCTTGCGCGGCACCACGCCGAGCGACTCGCGGCGCGGCACGCGAACCTGCTCAGGAGGCTCGGCGAATGACGGCGACGGCCAGGCACCTGACCGTCCGTGAGGTCACGGAGATCGCCGGGCTCGCCTTCGGTACGGGCAGGCCCGAACTGCGCGCACCGGGCCTGCTGGAATCCGCGGTGCACCGGCCCAGGGCGCGGATGTTCGGCGTCTCTGCCCACCAGGACCTGTACGAGCAGTCCGCCGCGCTGCTGCACGCGATCGCCGTCAACCATCCCTTCGTCGACGGCAACAAGCGAACGGCCTGGCTCGCTGCCGTGACGTTCCTCGCCCTCAACGGCGCCGACCTCGCCGACGCCGACCAGGACACGGCGTACGACCTCGTCGTCGATGTCGCCTCTGGAGCGGTGGACGACCTGGCCGCCATCGCGGGGCGGCTGCGTGTGCTCGCGGCGCCCTCTGTGAGCTGAGTCGCACCCGGTGCGGTCACTGGGCCGCGTCGCCCGGACGAGGGCCGGGCCACCGGTAGGGTGGCCCGGTTGTCGTACCAGAGCCCCCGTCCCGTGAACCGGAGACCGTGACTACTACCGCCTCCCACCACCTCTCACCCGCCTTCCCCGGCCGTGCTCCCTGGGGCACGGCCAGCAAGCTGCGTGCCTGGCAGCAGGGCGCCATGGAGAAGTACATCCAGGAGCAGCCGCGCGACTTCCTCGCCGTCGCCACGCCCGGCGCCGGCAAGACGACCTTCGCGCTGACCCTCGCCTCCTGGCTGCTGCACCACCACGTCGTGCAACAGGTGACGGTCGTCGCGCCGACCGAGCACCTGAAGAAGCAGTGGGCGGCCGCGGCGGCGCGGATAGGGATCAAGCTGGACCCGGAGTACAGCGCCGGGCCGCTGAGCAGGGAGTACCACGGGGTCGCGGTGACCTACGCCGGTGTCGGCGTACGGCCCATGCTGCACCGCAACCGCTGCGAGCAGCGCAAGACCCTCGTCATCCTCGACGAGATCCACCACGCCGGTGACTCCAAGTCCTGGGGGGAGGCGTGCCTGGAGGCGTTCGAGCCGGCCACCCGGCGGCTCGCCCTCACCGGCACGCCGTTCCGTTCGGACACCAATCCCATTCCCTTCGTGACCTACGAGGAAGGGAACGACGGGATCCGGCGCTCCGCCGCCGACTACACGTACGGCTACGGCAACGCGCTCGGCGACGGAGTCGTCCGGCCCGTGATCTTCCTCAGCTACAGCGGCAACATGCGCTGGCGCACCAAGGCCGGCGACGAGGTCGCCGCCCGGCTCGGCGAGCCGATGACCAAGGACGCGATCTCGCAGGCGTGGCGCACCGCGCTCGACCCCCGCGGCGACTGGATGCCCAACGTGCTCCGCGCCGCCGACCAGCGGCTGACCGAGGTCCGCAAGGGCATCCCGGACGCGGGCGGGCTCGTCATCGCCTCCGACCAGGACTCGGCCCGCGCGTACGCCAAGCTGATCCGCGAGATCACCGGCACCAGGGCCACCGTCGTGCTCTCCGACGAGGCCGCGGCCTCCCAGCGCATCGAGGAGTTCAGCGGCAACCAGGACCGCTGGATGGTCGCCGTCCGCATGGTGTCCGAGGGCGTCGACGTGCCGCGCCTGGCCGTCGGCGTGTACGCGACGACCATTTCGACGCCGCTGTTCTTCGCGCAGGCCGTGGGCCGTTTCGTCCGGTCCAGGCGCCGCGGCGAGACCGCGTCCGTGTTCCTGCCGACGATTCCCAACCTCCTGGGTTTCGCCTCCGAGATGGAGGTCGAGCGCGACCACGTGCTCGACCGGCCGAAGAAGGACGGCGAGGAGGACCCGTACGCCGAGTCCGAGAAGGAGATGGCGGAGGCCGAGAAGCAGCAGGACGAGGACACCGGCGAGCAGGACATGCTGCCCTTCGAGGCGCTTGAGTCCGACGCCGTCTTCGACCGGGTCCTGTACGACGGCGCCGAGTTCGGCATGCAGGCCCACCCGGGCAGCGAGGAGGAGCAGGACTACCTCGGCATCCCCGGCCTGCTCGAACCCGACCAGGTGCAACTGCTCCTGCAGAAGCGGCAGGCGCGGCAGATCGCGCACAGCCGCAAGAAGCCCGACGAGGAGGCCGACCTGCTGGAGCTGCCGGCCGAGCGGCGTCCGGTGGTCTCCCACAAGGAGCTGCTGGAGCTGCGCAAGCAGCTGAACACCATGGTCGGCGCGTACGTGCACCAGAGCGGCAAACCGCACGGCGTCATCCACACCGAGCTGCGCCGGGTGTGCGGGGGGCCGCCGAGCGCGGAGGCCACGGCCGGGCAGATCCGCGAGCGGATCAAGAAGGTGCAGGAGTGGGCGACGCGGATGCGGTGACCCCGCCCGCGGCCGCAACGCTCGCCCGTATGCGCGCCCGCGACCCGCACCTCGCCCGTACGCGCGCCCGCTACCGCACTTGCCCGTACGCGCCCGCGACCGCGAGGGCACCCGTACGCGCACCGGCGACGACACCTCGCCCGAACGTCACGCGCAGCCGCGCCCGCGACGGCACCCGTACGCGCACCGGCGACGACACCTCGCCCGTACGCGCCCGCGACCGCGACGGCACGCGTACGCGCACCGGCGACGACACTTCGCCCGAACGTCACGCGCAGCCGCGCCCGCGACGGCACCGGTGTGCGCACCCGTGACGACACCCCGCCCCTGCGCACGCGCGTCCGCAGGGCACCCATACGCGCAGCCTCCCCGTCCCGGCCCCGGGGCCGGGCCCTCGTCCCTTTTCGAGGTCGCGTACGGCGACCGGAAAGCCCGTCGTCGGCGGAAGATCGCCCGGATTCTGGACGAGCCCTTCCGCTGAGCGGTGCCGGTCGCTAATGTCCCCGCAATGTAAACGCCCCGTGGCAGCGCCGCCGCGGAGCGCAGTCGGTGTGCCATGGCCTGCCGGCGGCCTCTGGGTGCGTCGCCGATGGGACCGGTGTCGCGACATCTCTTCGAGGACCGCCGTCACTCACTCCGAAAGAGAGGGCGTCGTGACCGCGGAAACCTCCCAGACGCTCGACAGGGGACTCCGTGTCCTCAAGCTGCTCGCCGATACCGACCACGGGCTGACCGTCACCGAGTTGTCCAACAAACTCGGCGTCAACCGCACCGTCGTCTACCGCCTGCTCGCCACCCTCGAGCAGCACGCCCTGGTCCGACGCGACCTCGGGGGCCGGGCCAGGGTCGGCCTCGGCGTGCTCCGGCTCGGCCGGCAGGTGCATCCGCTCGTGCGCGAGGCGGCGATGCCCGCCCTGCGTTCGCTCGCCGAGGACATCGGGGCGACCGCCCACCTCACCCTGGTCGACGGCGCCGACGCCCTCGCGGTCGCCGTCGTCGAGCCGACCTGGACCGACTACCACGTCGCCTACCGGGCCGGCTTCCGGCACCCGCTGGACCGCGGGGCGGCCGGCAAGGCCATCCTCGCCGCGCGCCAGAACGGCCAGGCGGAGCCCGGTTACACCCTCACCCACGGCGAGCTGGAGGCCGGGGCGTCCGGCGCGGCCGCGGCGCTCGTGGGCGTGACCGGGATAGAGGGCAGCGTCGGTGTGGTGATGCTGGCCGACGCCGTTCCGGAGCGGGTGGGCCCGCGCGTGCTGGACGCGGCGCGCGAGGTCGCGGACGCCCTGCGCTGAGGGACCTCCCGGGGCGTCCCGCCCGGCGGGAGCGGGCCCACGGCCGGATAGATTGGCACCGTGCTCTCCAGCCTCACGCGCCCCCGCGCCCTCGCCCTCTGTGCCCTGCCCGTCGTCGCGCTGCTCGCCGTCGCCGGACTCGCGCCGCTGCCGTACGTCGTCGCGCAGCCCGGGATGACCGCGGACGTGCTCAGCAAGGACCAGGGGCGGCAGATCATCACGATCTCCGGTGCTCCGACGCACGAGACCGAGGGCGCCCTGCGCATGACGACGATCGTGGCGAGCGGTCCGTCCGTCGACGTCGGTCTCGGCGACGTGGTCGACGGATGGTTCCGTACCGACCGCGCCGTGCTGCCCCGCGACGCGGTCTACCCCGCGGGCAAGTCGGACCGGGAGATCGAGCGGCACAACGTCCGTGACATGCGCCAGTCGCAGGACGTCGCCACCCGCGCGGCCCTCGGTTATCTCGGCGAGGACCCCGCGAAGGTGAAGGTCACGCTGCACCTCGCCGATGTCGGCGGCCCCAGCGCCGGGCTGCTGTTCTCCCTCGGCATCGTCGCCAAGCTCGACGGCGACGGCGCGGGCGGGGATCTGACCGGCGGCCGGAGCATCGCCGGTACGGGCACGATCACCGCCGACGGCAAGGTCGGCCCGGTCGGGGGCGTGTCGCTGAAGACCCAGGCGGCCAAGCGGGACGGCGCGACCGTGTTCCTGGTCCCGAAGGACGAGTGCGCGGACGCCCAGGCGGAACTGCCCTCCGGGATGCGGCTGATCCCCGTCACCACGCTCAGGGGCGCGGTGGACTCCCTGCGGGCGCTGGAGCGGGGCGGGAAGGTCCCGAGCTGCTGACGCCCGCGGTGTCGTCCGTCACGGTGTCGTCCGTCACGGCGCCGTCGGGTCCGGCTGCCCGGTCCGGTCCCGCTGCCCCTCCGGGTTCGGCCCGGCCTGGTCCGGCTGCCCGGCCGGGTTCATCCCCGCGTGGTCCCGCCGCCCCGCCCGGTTCGGCGCCGCCCGGTCGGTCCGAGCCCCGTCCCGTGCCCTCGTCGTCCGCGTCCGCCCGGTCCAGCCCCCGCCAGGACGGGAACACGGCCGGTGCCAGAGTCGCCAGGAAGTACAGCCCGCCGAGCGCCAGCAGCGCCGTCACGAGCCCGGCCCGCTCGACCAGGTAGCCGGCCGCCAGACCGCCGAGCGGCATCGTCATCCGCACGCCGGCCGTCGTCGTGCTCGCGACCCGGCTGCGCAGCTCCTCCGGGATGCGCTCGTACATCACTGTCGTCAGGATCGGGTTGAGCATGCCCGCGCCCAGACCGGCGACCGCCATCGTGGCGGCGAGCGGTGCCGCCCCGTCCGCCAGCGCGGCCACCACGAACCGCGGCAGCCCGCACAGCACGAACGCGACGGTGAACAGCAGCCGCCGCGGGAGCCGGTGCCCTGTCGCGGCGTACAGCAGCGCGCCGAGCAGCGCGCAGCCGCCGAAGACGGCGACGAGCAGGCCGAGGTCGCGGGCGCCGCCGAGGTTCTCCCGCGCGTGCACGGGCAGCAGCACCGAACTCCAGCCCTGGTCGAGGCCGTTGGTGAGCATCACCATCAGCACGACGCCGAGCAGCAGCCTGCTGCGCAGCAGGAAGGCGTACCCCTCCCGCAGCTCGGCCCGGTAGGCGGCGACGGAGATGCGAGGCGCGTCCCGCCGTGGCTCGGCGGCGCGCAGGCCGCGCAGTCCGAAGGAGACGAGCAGCGCCGAGCAGCAGAAGGTCGCCGCGTCCACGAACAGGACGGCCTCCGCGCCGATCAGCGCGATCAGGACGCCGGCCAGGGCCGCTCCGGTCATCCGCGCGCCGCGTGACACCGCGTCGAACAGGCTCGCGACGCGCGGCAGGCTCGTACCGGCCCGCTCGGCGAGGTCGGGTACGAGGACGTGGCGCGCGGTCTCGCCGGGCGCGTTGAACAGGCCGGTGACGGCCATCAGCACGCACAGCATCCAGAACCGCAGCGCGCCCGTGTGGTGCAGGAGAGGGATGGCGACGAGGGCGGCGGCGCAGACCAGGTCGGTGACGACGCTGACACGGCGGCGGCCGACGCGGTCGATGACCGGGCCACCCGTGATCGCCGACACGACCACGGGGAGGGTCGCGCAGAAGGCGACCAGTCCTGCTTTGGCGGGGCTGCCCGTGGTCTCGAGGGCGAACCACGGAACCCCGATGAGGGTGAGCGAATTGCCGCTGATGGAGACGGCGTCGGCCGCCAGGACGGTGGCCAGCGGCCTGCGATCGCGTCTCCGGCCGTCTCCCGGTCCCCCCTGCCCGCTCATACGAGAAGGGCCCTGCGCCCGGTGCGGCCGGACGGCTGGAGCAGCAGTCGAAGCCCCAACTCGACTAAGGCCCAGCCGAGTTGTGTCCGAAGACGCTCGCGCCGCACATGACGGGCGGCCTCCGTGCGCAGTTCCTCGGCGCGCAGTTCGTGCAGTCTCAGGTGTATGTCGGCGTGCATGTCCTTCGGTCCCCTCAGTCGGTGGCGCGTGGGAATGCGTGTGTGTGCAGCCGGACCTGGGCGACGCCCTCGGTGCCGGGCGGCGGTGCGAGGTCCCGGTAGCTCTCGATGAGGGCGTGGACCTTCTCCTTGAGCTCGAACGCCTGAGCGGCGGTCAGACGCAGCGTGAAGTCGCTGAGGTCGGAGCTGCCCCACCATTCCTCGGGCCAGTCGTGATGGGTGCCGAGCCAGGTGGCGACCTCCTGGGTGTGCTGGGTCGCGACTTCGTGGATGAACAGGTCCGCCGCGCCGCGTACCGCCGGGTCCGGATCGGTGAACAGGGTGTCGTTGAAGCGCGTCCCGTCCTCCGCCGCCCTCCACCAGCGCTCCCGGCCCTTGCCGCGCCCCGGGTCGTCCTCGACGAAGCCGTGGGCGGCGAGCTGGCGCAGGTGGTAGCTGGTGGCGCCGCTCGACTCGCCGAACTTCTCGGCCAGTTGGGACGCGGTTGCCGGCCCGTCGTGCCGCAGCGACCACAGCAGGCGCATGCGCAGGGGATGGGCCAGGCCGCGCAGGGAGTGCGGGTCGAGGGTGCGGACCTTGGGCGTCGGCTGCTCGCTCATGCATGCAAAGGTATCCTTGCAAAGGAGTCGCTGCAACGCTTTTTTGCAGCGACTCCTTTGCAAGGCGGGCGCCTTGCCGTGGGTCACCTGTCGGCCGGGTCCTCCGCCGCCTGCTCCACCAGCGGGATGATCCGCAGCGGCACCGGGTTCTCCATGACGATCGCCGTCGACGCGCGCACGATCCCCTCGAAGCCCACGACCCGGTCGATCACCCGCTGGAGGTCGGCGTTGGAGCGTGCGACGAGCCGGCACAGCATGTCGCCGTGGCCCGTGGTCGTGTGCAGTTCCAGGACCTCGGGGACCGTCGCCAGATGCGCCCGTACGTCGGATCCCTGCCCCTGCTTGATCTCCAGCGTGGCGAACGCCGTCACGGGATAGCCCAGCGCCGCAGGGTCGACGTCCGGGCCGAAGCCTCTGATCACACCGTTCGCCTGGAGCCTGTCCATGCGCGCCTGCACGGTGCCGCGCGCGACCCCCAGCCGCCGCGACGCCTCCAGTACCCCGATGCGTGGCTCCCGCGCCAGCAGGACGATGAGCCGCCCGTCCAGATGATCGATCGCCATGACGCCTCCCCAATGGTCATCCTGTACACAACGTCCGGCACTCGGCCCGATCTGCTGGGCAGATTGACCAGTCGCTACGGAAACTATTGCGCACCTTGCCGTCCCGGGGGAGCCTGCAGCCATGGCAGACAACTCGATGACCATCGATCACACCCCGGAGACCGCGCGCAAGGCAGACCCCTTCCCGGTGAAGGGAATGGACGCGGTCGTCTTCGCCGTGGGCAACGCCAAGCAGGCCGCGCACTACTACTCCACGGCCTTCGGCATGAAGCTCGTCGCCTACTCCGGACCGGAGAACGGCAGCCGCGAGACCGCGAGTTACGTCCTCACCAACGGCGCCGCCCGCTTCGTCTTCACGTCCGTGATCAAGGCGTCCACCGACTGGGGCCGCTTCCTCGCGGACCACGTCGCCGTGCACGGCGACGGTGTCGTCGACCTCGCGATCGAGGTTCCGGACGCGCGCGCGGCCTACGCGTACGCCGTCGAGCACGGTGCGACGGGCATCGCCGAGCCGTACGAGGTCAAGGACGACCACGGGGTCGTCGTCCTCGCCGCCATCGCCACCTACGGCACGACCCGCCACACGCTCGTCGAGCGCCGGGACTACGACGGGCCCTACCTGCCCGGCTTCGTGGCCGCGGACCCGATCGTCGAGCCCCCGGCGAAGCGCACCTTCCAGGCGATCGACCACTGCGTGGGCAACGTCGAGCTCGGCAGGATGAACGAGTGGGTCGCGTTCTACAACAAGGTCATGGGCTTCACCAACATGAAGGAGTTCGTGGGCGACGACATCGCCACCGAGTACTCCGCCCTGATGTCGAAGGTCGTCGCCGACGGCACGCTGAAGGTGAAGTTCCCGATCAACGAGCCCGCGATCGCGAAGAAGAAGTCGCAGATCGACGAGTACCTGGAGTTCTACGGCGGCGCGGGCGTCCAGCACATCGCGCTCGCCACGAACGACATCGTCGCCACCGTGCGCACGATGCGGGCCGCCGGTGTCCAGTTCCTGGACACGCCCGACTCGTACTACGACACCCTCGGCGACTGGGCGGGCGAGACCCGGGTGCCGGTCGAGACGCTGCGCGAGCTGAAGATCCTCGTGGACCGGGACGAGGACGGCTACCTGCTGCAGATCTTCACGAAGCCGGTCCAGGACCGCCCGACGGTCTTCTTCGAGATGATCGAACGACACGGGTCGATGGGCTTCGGCAAGGGCAACTTCAAGGCGCTGTTCGAGGCGATCGAGCGCGAGCAGGCGAAGCGCGGCAACCTGTAGCCCGCGCGCGGCGCGCGCGACGCACCCCCCGCCGCGCGCGCCGGACCTGCCGGGTCCCGCGGCGCCGGGCTGCCCTCCGGGTGGGGGGCTCCGCCCCCGCTCCCGCGCCTCGAACGCCGGCGGGAGCGGGTTTTTCAGCCCGTCCGGCGTCTGAGGACACCGCGCGGAGCGCGGTGCGAGGTCCGGGGCCTGCCCCGGTCCCGGGATGCGGATACCGCCCGCAGCCGCCGGCCGCGCGGAAGAAATCATCTCGTTCCGGTCACCGCCGGTGAGGCCGACGCCGGCACCGACGGTGACCACGAGGGCGAGGGCGAGGGCGACGCCGACGGCTGCGCGACCGGCTGCGAAGGCGCCACGGACGGACCCGCCGACGGCACTCCGGCCGACGGACTCCCCGACGGCACTCCGGCCGACGGACCTGCCGACGGCACCCCCGCCCCCGGGGACGCAGTCGCCGGCGGCACCGCCGGCGGTACCCACGGCTCCTTGTCCGGCAGCCCGTCCCCGTCCACGTCCACCGGGCCCCCCGCCGACGGCTCGCCCAGCGCCTCCAGCACCTCGCGGGCCCTCGGCGCGTGCAGGGGGGAGAAGTCCGGGTTCATGCGCAGCGCCTCCTCGATGTGCCGGCGCGCCCGCCCCTCGTTGCCGAGCGCCCGCTCGATCTTGCCCCGGTGGTACCAGAACAGTGCGTTCCGCGCTCCCTGCCCCGTCGTGAGCTTCGCGAACGGGAGCGCGTCCTCCGCCCGGTCCGCCCGGTACAGAGCCCAGCCCATCGCGTCCGCGACGGCCACGCTGCGGTGGCCGCGCCACCATTGGTCCTGGAGGCGCCGCACCGCCGACTCCGGATCGCCGTGGTCCGCCTCGTACCGCGCCAGCACCAGGTCGCCGTCGACCCCGTGGGCGCGTGCCTCCTCGACCAGGGTGCGCACCCGGGCGTACTGGGTCGCCGCGTCCCCGTCCAGGCCGAGCGACTCGGCCAACTCGCCCGCCTCCAGCGCGTACTCCGGCAGCGGCGCCAGGTCCAGCGCCTCCTCGTAGTCCCGCTGCGCCTCGTCCGTGCGGTCCAGCGCCGCCAGGGCGCGGGCACGTCCCGCGAGGGCCCGGTGGCTGCCGGGGTCGGCCTCCAGCGCAGCGTCGTAGTGGTCCACGGCCTCGGCGGCCTCGCCCCGTTCCCAGGCCAGCTCACCCTGCCGTACGAGCGCGGTGGCCTTCGCGGCGCCCGTCTCGGCCTGCTCCGTCGCGTCGTACGCGAGGGCCGCGGCGTCCTCGCGCCAGCCCCTGTCCCGGTAGAGCTGCGCCTCGCGGTCCTGCACCTGGGGTCCCGAGTGCAGTTCGTGCAGCGTGTCCATCGCCTTGCCGGCGGCGTTGAGGTTCCCCAGCCCGGTGTAGGCGTCGACGAGCACCGGGTACACCGTCCACGTCGTGGGGGCCAGTCTGCGGGCCCGCTCGCCCCAGAGGCGCGCGGTCACGTAGTCGTGCCGCGCGTTGGCCAGCGCCGCCGTCCCCACCAGCGCGCGGACGTCTTCCCGGTCCTTCGCCGTCCTGAGCTCCATCGAGCGTTCGAGCGCCTCCTCCGCCTTCGAGAAGTCCTGCGGCCGCGCGAACCGCGTGCCCCGCTCCACATAGGCCGCGCCGAGCACCGCCCATGACGGGCCGTCACCCGGATGGCGGTGCAGCCAGTCCTCGTAGTCGCCGATCAGCGCCTTCAGATCGGCCGGCGCGGCCGGCGCGCCCGCACCGGCCGCGGCCATCGCGCGGACCGCGGACCGCTGGGTGGCCGGCCCGGTACCCGTCTCCTCCCCCCATCCGGGCGCGAGCAGGATCACCCCGGTGACCAGCGTCGCGCCGACCAGCGTGCTGACAGCGGCGTTCTTCAGGGTTTCGCTCTTCATGGCGCTCACTGTGCGTCAGCGGGCAGCTCATACGAAGTACACACTCGGTTGTGCGAAGCGGAACGCAGACGGGTTCACACCGATGGCCCCCGGTGCGACGCTGGGATCATGGACGATCTCCTGGAACGGCTGCGGGCCGGACTGCCTGACGAGGCACTGATCACCGACCCGGACGTGACCCCGTCGTACGGGCGCGACATGGCGAGTTTCTGCGACGCGGGCAGCCCCGCCGTCGTGGTCCTGCCCCGGACCGTCGAACAGGTCCAGCACGTGATGCGGACCGCGACCGCCCTGCGCGTGCCCGTGGTGCCGCAGGGCGCCCGTACGGGCCTGTCGGGCGCGGCCAACGCCTCGGACGGCTGCATCGTGCTGTCGCTGACCAGGATGGACCGGATCCTGGAGATCAACCCGGTCGACCGGATCGCGGTCGTCGAGCCGGGCGTCGTCAACGCGGTGCTGTCCCGCGCGGTGAACGAGCACGGCCTGTACTACCCGCCGGACCCCTCCAGCTGGGAGATGTGCACCATCGGCGGCAACATCGGAACGGCGTCCGGCGGACTGTGCTGCGTCAAGTACGGCGTGACCGCCGAATACGTGCTCGGACTGAAGGTCGTCCTCGCCGACGGCAGGCTGCTGACCACGGGCCGGCGCACCGCCAAGGGCGTCGCCGGCTACGACCTCACACGGCTGTTCGTGGGCTCCGAGGGCAGCCTCGGCATCGTTGTCGAGGCGGTGCTGGCGCTCAAGCCGCAGCCGCCCGCCCAGCTCGTGCTCGCCGCCGAGTTCCCCTCCGCGGCGAGCGCCTGCGACGCCGTCTGCGCGATCATGGAGCGCGGCCACACCCCGTCACTGCTGGAGATCATGGACCGCACCACCGTCCGGGCGGTCAACAAGCTGGCCAACATGGGGCTGCCGGAGACCACCGAGGCCCTGCTGCTGTGTGCCTTCGACACCCCCGACCCGGCCGCCGACCTGGCCGCGGTCGCGGCGCTCTGCGAGGCGGCGGGCGCGAGCGAGGTCGTGCCCGCCGACACGGCGGCCGAGTCCGAACTGTTGCTCCAGGCGCGCAGGTTGTCCCTGACCGCGCTGGAGACGGTCAAGTCGGCGACGATGATCGACGACGTCTGCGTACCGCGCTCGAAGCTGGGCGAGATGATCGACGGTACGGCGGCGATCGCCGACAAGTACGACCTCACCATCGGGGTCTGCGCGCACGCCGGTGACGGCAACACCCATCCCGTCGTCTGTTTCGACCACCACGACCCGGACGAGTCGCGGCGGGCCCGCGAGTCGTTCGACGAGATCATGGCGCTCGGTCTGGAACTGGGTGGCACCATCACCGGCGAACACGGCGTCGGCGTGCTGAAGAAGGAATGGCTGGCACGCGAACTGGGACCGGTGGGTCTGGAGTTGCAGCGCGGCATCCGCCGCACCTTCGACCCGTTCGGGATCCTCAACCCCGGCAAGCTGTTCTGAGACCTCACCCTCCACTCCGCTACGCGTCCTCGGTCCTGGTGGGGGAGAGCAGCTCGGCCAGGCCGTCGTCGAGGCCGAGCTGCTCCGTCTCCGAGCCGGGCGGCACGAGCCGCAGCGTCTGCTCCAGCCATCCGGACACCACCGCCGAGGACGCCTCGATCAGCGCGTCGCCCTCGGGTGAACCGAGCGCCAGCAGGATGACGCCGCGGCCCCCGGACTTCGCCGGCCACACGCGTACGTCACCGTCGCCGCACGGCCGGAAGACCCCCTCGACGAGGAGGTCACGGGCGAACGTCCAGTCGACGGGGTGGTCCGAGCGGGTGTGGAAGGTGATGTGGACGGCGTACGGGTCGTCGGTGCGGTAGGTCAGCCGGGCCGGCACGGGGACGCCGCGCTCCCGCGACAGCAGCAGCTTCAGCTCCAGGTCGCGTTGCACCACGGTCTTCTTCATCGTCGTCTCCCTCTCCTGTGCTTCCGGTCCGGGCCCGCCAGGAGCGGGCCTCACAGAGGGAGAGGGGCTTCCCCCGCGGCTCTTACGCGACTTCGGGTGACAACTTTCCGTGACCCCGCCCTTACCGGAAAGTGGTCGTTACCGAAGGACCGGCCCAGGTGCGTGCGAGGGTCTGATAGATGTGGAGCCTTGAATTGAGGCCTCGAAGAGATACGGGACCACGGTGATGAGCGCGCCAACCCCGGCAACCGGCGACAGCAGCCCCACGCCCGGCTACTACCCGGACCCCTCCATCCCCGGATATGTCCGGTACTGGAACGGTGCCGCGTGGGTGCCCGGTACGAGCAGGCCCGCGCCCAAGTCGGGCGAGGAGATGCCCACGCCGCCCGCGTCGGCGGTGCCCGCCGCGCGCGCGACGCCCGCCCCCGCGCCCGCCCCCGCGCCCGCGCCCGCGCCCGCGCCCGTGGAGGAGACCGGCCCGGTCTTCCTCGACGAGGAGCCCGATGCCCAGCCCTCGCGTCCCGAGCCCGCGTCCGCCTGGCAGGCGGACGCCGCTCGCCAGTCCGGCTTCGGCGGCGACCTGGACAACCGCGTCTCCTGGGGCGGCGCCCAGGACCCGCGTGCCGGCGACCCTTCCGGCGACGCGGGCACGTCCGACCCGCGCCGCCCGGCCGAGCCCTCGGGGGCCGTCGACCCGAGCGGCGGCCGGCTGCCCGGCATGCGGTCGGTCACCCCGCAGAGCGGGACCGGCCGCGGCGACGCTCCCGGCGAGGCCCGCCCGCTCGCCCCGTCCGCGCCCGACGGCCCCCTGACGGACGGCACCGTCGCCATCCGGGCCCTGCGCCCCGGCGCGGACGGCTCCGGCGATGCCCCCGCGGGCCGCCCGCCGGCCGAGCACACGGTCACCGTGCGCGCGCAGCGTCCGGGCGGACCGGCCACGGGCGCAGAGCCCGACGGCACCATGACGATCCGTTCGCTCGGAGCCGGAGCCGGAGCCGGAGCCGGAGGCGGAGCCGGAGCCGGAGCCGCCGCGCCCGCCCAGCAGCCGGGCGTCCCCGCCCCGTCGCAGCCCGAGCCCCAGCCCCAGGTCCCGTCGCCCGCACCGCAGCAGCGGGCGCCGCAGCCGCAGGCACCGGCCGCCCAGGCCCCGGCCGCACAGACGCCCGTCACCAACGGCCCCGGTGGCGGCGCCGCCTCGTGGGCGCAGCAGGTCCACCAACTCGCCCAGTCGGGCCCGGCCCCCGACGCCGGCCGGCAGGTCCCGCCGTGGAAGCCCCCGGTCGACGACCCGTTCCTGGCCGCGGCGCGGGCACAGGCGAACGCCCGGCCCGCCTCCCTCGGCAAGCGGTTCGCCGCCCGGCTCATCGACACGCTCGTGCTCGGGGCGCTGGTCGGCGCCGTCGCGGTCCCGGTCGTCCTGAGCGCGCTCGCCCACATCGACGACAAGATCGAGGCGGCGAAGCTGTCCGGCGAGACGGTCACGGTCTGGCTGATCGACGGGACCACCTCGGGCCAGCTCGGCATCGTCCTCGGCGCTCTCCTCGTCCTCGGCGCGCTGTACGAGGCGCTGCCGACCGCCAAGTGGGGCAGCACCCTGGGCAAGAGGCTGTGCGGGGTGAAGGTGCTCGACATCGAGTCCCACGAACCGCCGCCGTTCGGTGCGGCGCTGCGCCGCTGGCTGGTCTACAGCGTGCTGGGCGTCCTCGTCCTCGGCGTGCTCAATGTGCTGTGGTGCCTGTTCGACCGCCCGTGGCGGCAGTGCTGGCACGACAAGGCGGCGCACACGTTCGTGACGGGCTGATCCGCTCCGCACGCCGTGGCGCGCGCGTTCCCCCGAACGCGCGCGAGCCGTTGCGGGGCCCCTTGTGCCGGTATGCACTGCCCCCATGAGCAACGATCAGCCGCCGCCCGGCCCGCCGCCCGATGACGACCCGTTCCGCAAGAGGCCGCAGGAGCCCGGGCCCGGCGAGGGCGGCGGGACCGGCGGCGGCGAGGGTCAGGGGCCGCCGCCCGGGTCTCCGTACGGCGGGGCCGGGGGGCAGGGCGGCCCGCCGCCCGGTGGCGGCTCCCCGTACGACACCCCCGGCGGCGGCGCGGGCGGGCCCGGCGGTCCGTACGGCGGCGGTATGCCGCCTCCCTATGGTCCGAACGCCTACGGGGGTGGCTACGGCGGACCGGATCCGCTCGCGGGAATGCCGCCGCTCGCCGAGTTCGGCAAGCGCTTCGTCGCACGGCTCGTCGACATCCTGATCATCGCGATCCCCCTCGCGGTGATCTCCCTGCTGGCCGGCGGCTGGGAGGTGACCACCGAAGGCGACGACTGGGAGGAGATCACCGACCAGGTCAACACGGGCCGGCAGTGGCTGTGGACGCTCATCTCCCTGGTCGCGTACATCGGTTACGACACGATCATGACGAAGCGCAACGGCCAGACCGTGGGCAAGCGGCTGATGAAGCTGCGGGTCGCGATGCTCGAGGACGGACGGACGCCGGACACGAGTTCCGCGCTGATGCGTGCCGTCGTGCTGTGGGTGCCCGCGCTGGTGTGCTGCTACTGCATCTGGTGGCTCGTCATCCTCATCACCGTGCTGACCGACAAGCCCTACAAGCAGGGTCTGCACGACAAGGCGGGGAAGACGGTCGTCGTCTCAGCGGCGTAGCGAGTGCCCGGCGACCGCGGCCCCGGCGCGGGGCGCCGGCACGCGGGTGGTGAGACCGTCGGCGGCGGCCGCGGTGGCCGTCGGCTCGGGCGTACGGGCCGACGCGACGAGGTCCGCCTCCCGGGACGCGGCACGCTCCCCGGACGGACCGGCCACGCGGCGCACCGGAAGGGCGAGCGCGACCGCGAGGCCGAGTGCCAGGGCGAGGACACCTATCGCGGCGACGGCGACACCGTCCGTCGTGCGGGTCAGCAGCAGCAGGGCGACGGTCGAGAAGACGACGGTGGCCGAACCGTAGGCGTACTGTGCGGCAGTCGGACGCGGCATCACGGTATCCGTCCTCGGGACAGGGGCGGGGAGAGACTCGGGGGCCGGTGGTCGCACCGCCGCAAGACTCTACGATCCTGAATGCCCGTGAGGAACCGGCAGTAAGCGTGACCTAACCCACGGTGCCGGTGCATGGGGGGCGCACGGAGTCATTCCTCCCAGCCGGATGGCTGGAAGTCTGCGCCTCTGTCCGGATTCGCCGCCGTTCGGATAACGGAACTCCGCTCCTGCATAGTGCAGTTGGTCTGTTCAAGTCAAGGGTTGTCTTTTCTGCCTCAACTCCGATCGAATGTCGTCACTTGAGACGCGTACACCGCGCGCGCGGACAACCCCACACTTCCGTCCGCAGCGCCGACGGAACGCGGGGGAGGACACCATCAAGTGACCAGCAAGCGACGGACGTTCAGAGCGTCCGCGGTCGTCGTCGCGCTCGCCGCCACGACCGCGACGGCGTCGGCGTTCACCTTCGCACAGGCCGACGACCACAAGTCGTCGGACCCGGCCGCCATCGAGCGCCACGACCCGGCCCCGCACGAGGCCCATGTCGACCACGACCTCGAAGGCCCCTTCAGCAAGCAGCAGGAGGCGCAGCGCGAGGCTGCCATGGAGCAGCTGATAACCGGCGACGCCACCGTGCAGAGGCGCGGCGGCTCGAATGTCGTCAAGCTCGACGACAGGAAGTACGTCGAGCTCGCCCGGGAGAAGACGGACAAGATCTTCACCATCCTCGTGGAGTTCGGCGACAAGGTCGACGACACGACGATGCACGACCCGGACGGCGCGGACGGACCCAAGCCCCCGGTCAAGAAGTACGGCGGCACGCCCGGCCCGCTCCACAACAAGATCGCCGAGCCCGACCGGTCGGTGGACAACTCGACCGCCTGGCAGGCCGACTACAACCAGAAGCACTTCGAGGACCTCTACTTCGGCACCGGCAAGGACGAGAACGGTCAGCCGAAGCACTCCCTGAAGACCTACTACGAGAAGACCTCCTCAGGCCGGTACTCGGTCGACGGCATGGTCTCCGACTGGGTCAAGGTCGACTACAACGAGGCCCGTTACGGCTCCAACTACTGCGGCCAGTCCAACTGCGCCAACGCCTGGGACGCCGTCCGCGACGGCGTCAACGCCTGGGTCGCCGACCAGAAGGCCAAGGGCAGGTCGGACGCCGAGATCAAGGCGACGCTCGCCGAGTACGACAAGTGGGACCGGTACGACCACGACGGCGACGGCGACTTCAACGAGTCCGACGGCTACATCGACCACTTCCAGTTCGTCCACGCCGGCGAGGACGAGTCCGCGGGCGGCGGCGCCGAGGGCCCGAACGCCCTGTGGGCCCACCGCTGGTACGCGTACGGCACCGACGCCGGCAAGACCGGCCCCGCGCACAACAAGGCGGGCGGCACCCAGATCGGCGACACCGGCATCTGGGTCGGCGACTACACCGTGCAGCCCGAGAACGGCGGCCTCGGGGTCTTCGCCCACGAGTACGGCCACGACCTCGGCCTGCCCGACCACTACGACACCTCGGGCAAGGGCGAGAACTCGACCGGCTACTGGACCCTGATGTCGGCCGGCTCCTGGCTGGGCACCGGCAAGGACTCCATCGGCGACCTCCCCGGCGACATGACCGCCTGGGACAAGCTGCAGCTGGGCTGGCTCAACTACACCAAGGCCAAGGCGGCGACGAAGTCCACCCACACGCTGGGCGTGGCCGAGTACAACACCAAGAGGCCGCAGGCACTCCTCGTCGAGCTGCCGAAGAAGAAGGTCACCACCAATGTCGTGAAGCCCGCCGAGGGCTCCCGGCAGTGGTGGAGCGACATGGGTGACGACCTCAAGAACACCCTGTCCCGCACCGTCGACCTCTCCGGCAAGTCCAAGGCCACGCTGGAGCTCACCGGCTGGTGGGACATCGAGGCGGACTACGACTACCTCTACGCCGAGGTGTCGACGGACGGCGGCGCCAACTGGACGCCGGTGGACGGCACCGCCGACGGCAAGGCCATCACCCGCGACGCGAGCGACAAGCCGGCGCTGACCGGCCCGTCGGAGGGCCACAAGAAGCTCGTCTACGCGCTGGACGCCTACGCGGGCAAGAAGGTCGACGTCCGCTTCCGCTACCAGACGGACGGCGGCGTCGCGGGCAAGGGCTTCGCGGCCGACTCCATCGTGATCAACGCCGACGGCGCCCCGCTGTTCTCGGACAACGCCGAGGGCGAGGTCCCCGGCTGGACCGCGAAGGGCTTCTCGCGCATCGGTGAGGGCTTCACCAAGGAGTACGAGCAGTACTACATCGCGGAGAACCGCCAGTACGTCTCGTACGACAAGACCCTGAAGGTCGGCCCGTACAACTTCGGCTGGAAGGCGCCGAAGGACGGCTGGGTCGAGCACTACCCGTACCAGAACGGTCTGCTGATCTGGCAGTGGGACACCTCCCAGAAGGACAACAACACCAGTGCCCACCCGGGTGAGGGTCTGGTCCTTCCGGTCGACGCCCACGCCAAGCCGCTGAAGTGGGCCGACGGCACGCTGATGCGCAACAAGATCCAGACGTTCGACTCGACGTTCAGCCGGTACCGGACGGACGCCTTCCAGCTGCACAACGCGGGCGTCCCGTTCTCGCTGGCGTCGCAGCCGGGCAACTCCATCTTCGACGACCGCAAGGGCGTCTACTGGTACGCGGAGAACCCGACGGCGGGCGTCAAGGTAACTGACACCAACACCAAGATCTCGATCGTCAAGGAGCCGCGCAGCGGTCAGACGATCACGGTCCAGGTTGGTCCGTCGACCAAGTAATTCGTAAAACTGCAGGTCACAGGGGTATCGGCCGTCGCCCTCTAGCGGGCGGCGGCCGATCGTGTTTAGGTGCGGGGGACGAAGCCCTTATTGACAGTGAACGCACGGGGGAGTGGTTCCGCATGCCTGCTGGAGGTTTTTGCAAGCTGCCCAACGGCAGCGTGGTCGTCGCGCTCAGCCTGCCCAGCCCAGCCGGCGACGGGACCAGCGTGCGGTTCCTCGTGCACGCGGCGAACCGGGCCAGGGCGCTGACCCGGCTGCGCAACCTGGGCCTGCGCGCGGTCTACCTGCGCGGCAACGCCGAGCCGCCGACGCCGGACGAGGTGACCGCCGTCCTGCATCACCCGGACGGGCTGCTGTGGCGCGCGGAGCAGGGCGCCGCCCCGGACCTCTGGCGTCCGGTACGGGCGCTGCTCAGATCCGCCCGCCCCGCCTGACGGCCGCGACGATGCGGCGGGGTCAGACCACCACCGGCTTCCCGCTCAGCTCCACACCCGCCGCGCGCAGCTCCTCCAGGGCGCGGTCGGTCGTCTCCTTCGAGACCCCCGCGGTCAGGTCGAGCAGCACACGGGTGGTGAAGCCCTCGCTGGCCGCGTCGAGCGCCGTGGCCCGCACACAGTGGTCGGTCGCGATGCCGACGACGTCCACCTCGGTGACGCCGCGGGCCCGCAGCCACTCGGCCAGCGTGGAGCCGTTCTCGTCGGTGCCCTCGAAGCCGCTGTACGCCGCCGCGTACGCGCCCTTCTCGAAGACCGCGGCGACGGCGCCCGAGGCCACGGCCGGCGCGAAGTTCGGATGGAAGCCGACGCCCTCCGTGCCCGCGACGCAGTGCCGCGGCCAGGAGTCGACGAAGTCGGGGTGCTCGGAGAAGTGGCCGCCCGGCTCGATGTGGTGGTCGCGGGTGGCGACCACGTGGCGGTAGCCCGGCTGGGCCTGGCCGATCAGCTCGGTGATGGCGGCTGCGACGTCGGCGCCTCCCGACACCGCGAGGCTGCCGCCCTCGCAGAAGTCGTTCTGAACGTCCACGACGATCAAGGCGCGGTGCATGGCGGGTGTCCTTCGGTGGCTGGGTGACGGTCGGCGCGGTGGCCGGCGGACTCGTCCCGCCGGGCGGGCCGGACGACCGGCGAGGGTTCAACTACTGAGCGTAGACACTCGGAACGCCCGGCGGGAGGGGGCGTCGGACGCTCGCGCCCGCGCCTTTCCCTCCGCACGGACCTACACGTACTCGGTCGGGATCACCGGCTCGCCGCGCGAGAGCTGGATCGCCGACATCGGCAGCCCGGCCCGCGCCGCGATGTGCCGCTCGCGCGCCGCGTCCAGCGGCTCGCGGGCCACGATCTCGCCGCCCTTGACCAGCTCCACCAGCAACTGCCGGTCCACCAGCTCGGGCGTCACGTCGCCGAGCCCGACGACCTCGGCCTCGGCGACCCCGTGCTCGTCCAGCCGGCGCGCGGCCCACTTGCGGCCGCCGATCGAAAGCTTCCCGCCCAGCGACTTCTTCGCCACCGGCTCCAGCGCGGCCCGCGGGTCCGCCGAGCGGGCCCGCGCGACGAGCTTGTAGACCATCGAGCAGGTCGGGTGACCGCTGCCGGTGACCAGCTGGGTGCCCACGCCGTACGCGTCCACCGGGGCCGCGGCGAGCGACGCGATGGCGTACTCGTCGAGGTCGGAGGTGACGACGATCCTGGTGTCCACCGCGCCCAGCTCGTCCAGCTGCTTGCGCACCCGGTGCGCGACGAGCAGCAGGTCGCCCGAGTCGATCCGTACGGCCCCGAGCTCGGGGCCCGCGATGTCGACCGCGGTGCGCACGGCCTCGGCCACGTCGAAGGTGTCGACGAGCAGGGTCGTGCCGCGGCCCAGCGAGTCGACCTGCGCCTGGAAGGCGCCGCGCTCGCTGTCGTGCAGGAGGGTGAAGGCGTGGGCGCTGGTGCCGACCGTGGGGATGGCGTAGCGGTAGCCGGCCGCCAGGTCGGAGGTGGAGTCGAACCCGCCGACGTACGCGGCGCGGGAGGCCGCGACGGCGGACAGCTCGTGGGTGCGGCGGGCGCCCATCTCGATCAGGCCGCGCCCGCCGGCGGCCGCGGACATGCGCGAGGCGGCCGCCGCGATCGCCGAGTCGTGGTTGAGGATCGACAGGATCACGGTCTCCAGCAGCACGCACTCGGCGAAGGAGCCCTCGACCCGCAGGATCGGCGAGCCGGGGAAGTACACCTCGCCCTCGGGGTAGCCCCAGATGTCGCCGCGGAAGCGGTAGCCGGCGAGCCATTCGAGGGTCGGCCCGTCGACGATGTGCCGCTCGCGCAGGAAGTCGAGCACGCCCGCGTCGAAGCGGAAGTTCTCCACGGCGTCCAGGACGCGGCCGGTGCCCGCGACGACACCGTAGCGACGGCCCTCGGGAAGCCGGCGGGTGAAGACCTCGAAGACCGAGCGCCGCTCGGCCGTCCCGGCCTCGAGCGCCGCCTGGAGCATCGTGAACTCGTACTGATCGGTGAAGAGCGCGGTCGACGGCACGTCCACCGGCAGCCCAAGGTCTGCAGTGTTCATGACCGCGATGCTAGCGCACATTTCGTCAGTCTGACGAGATGTCTCTGTCACCGGCGGGGTCGTTTGTGCGACGAGGGGGCTCAGGTGGCAGCATGGGTGGAGTGACTGTGCCACTGGAGATCGAGCAGACCGAGTCGGCCGAGGAGAGCGCGGCCGTCCCTGAGCCCGATGTGCCCTGGGTGACCCTGGTGCACAACGACCCGGTCAACCTGATGAGCTACGTCACCTATGTCTTCCAGGCCTACTTCGGCTACTCCAAGGACAAGGCGCACAAGCTGATGCTCGACGTCCATCACAAGGGACGCGCCGTCGTCTCCAGCGGCAGCCGCGAGGAGATGGAACGGGACGTGCAGGCGATGCACGGATACGGACTGTGGGCCACGCTCACCCAGGACCGTGGCTGATGAGTTCTCACTTCGAGCCGCTGAAGGGCGGCGGCGCCGCCGTGGCACTGGACGAGGTCGAGATCTCCATCCTGCGCTCCCTGGTCGTGCAGATGCTGGAGCTCATCGGCCCGGGTGACGAGCCGGCCCAGGGCGAGGACCCGCTGGCCGCCCTGTTCGCCGAGGGGCCGAGCGAACCGCCCTCCGATCCGGCGCTCGCCCGCCTCTTCCCCGAGGCCTACGCGGACCCCGGGGCCGGGCCGCAGGACGACGAGAGGCGCGCGGCCTCCGCCGAGTTCCGCCGCTTCACCGAGAACGACCTGCGCACCCGCAAGCGCGACGACGCCCTGGCGGTGGTCCGCAGCCTGGACTCGCTGACCCCCGGCGGCGACGGCGGCGCCGTGCTGGAGCTGGGCGCCGAGGACTGCCTGCACTGGCTGGGCGCGCTCAACGACCTGCGGCTGACCATCGGCACCCGGCTCGAGGTCACCGACGAGGACGAGAACGACGACCTGTACCGGCTGCCGGACTCCGACCCGCGCAAGCCCATGGTGATGGCCTACCTCTGGCTCGGGGCGCTTCAGGAGACGCTCATCGAGACCCTCTGACACCCTGAGGGCTCGCCCTCGGTGTGGATTTGCCCCGTAGTGGCGGTATCCGTCCTGGCGTGTGTTCGCTCAACGGACGCTCAAATCCGAATAACGATCACGTCACCGCGCCACGACACTTTGCCGCCACACGCGCTCTTTGTCCCCTTCTTCCTGTGGGGTGCGTCACTCTCGCTTCAGTGGATCACTGTTGCGGCCGTGATAAATCTTCACGACCGCTCGGGGACGCCACCCCTGTCCCCGAGGGCGCTTGAACCGGCAGACCGCCGGTGGCACTCCATCCACATCCGGGGGGATCAGGACCTGATCCGTAACCGCGCGACGCAGCGGTCGCGGCGGATCAGCATGGAGAAAGGGCGCATCACCAATGACCTCGATGCAGGTCGAACCGAACGACGGCAAAGAGGCCGCGGGCGCGGACGAGGGCTACCAGCGTGGACTGGGGGCCCGGCAGATCCAGATGATCGCGATCGGCGGTGCCATCGGCACCGGCCTCTTCCTCGGCGCGGGCAAGGCCATCTCCAAGGCCGGCCCCAGCCTCATCCTGGCCTACGCCATCGCGGGCCTGGTCATCTTCTTCATCATGCGGGCGCTGGGCGAACTGCTCATGTACCGCCCCGTCTCGGGGTCGTTCTCCGAGTACGCGCGCGAGTTCATCGGTCCCTTCGCGGGCTTCGTCACCGGCTGGACGTACTGGCTCTTCTGGGTCGTGACCGGAATGACCGAGGTCACGGCGGCCGCCCAGTACATGACGTACTGGTTCGACATCCCGCAATGGGTCTCCGCGCTGATCTTCACGATCATCCTCTACGGCGCGAACCTGATCTCCGTGAAGCTCTTCGGCGAGCTCGAGTTCTGGTTCTCCATGGTCAAGGTCACCGCCATCATCGGCATGATCCTGATCTGCCTCGGCATCCTCACGCTCGGCTTCTCCGACGCCGGTGAGACCGCGTCCGTCACCCACCTGTGGGCCGACGGCGGCTTCTTCCCCAAGGGCATCGGCGGCACGCTGATGACCCTGCAGATCGTCATGTTCGCCTTCCTCGCGGTCGAGCTGGTCGGCGTCACCGCCGGCGAGTCCAAGGACCCGGAGAAGACGCTGCCCAAGGCCATCAACACCGTGCCGTGGCGTATCGCCGTCTTCTACGTCGGCGCCCTGATCATGATCCTGTCGGTCGTCTCCTGGACCCACTTCGAGCCGGGCGTCTCCCCGTTCGTCGCCGCCTTCGACAAGATGGGCCTCGCCGTCGGCGCCGGCATCGTCAACTTCGTCGTGCTCACCGCGGCCCTGTCGTCCTGCAACTCCGGCATGTACTCCACCGGCCGGATGCTGCGCGACCTCGCGCTCAACAACCAGGGCCCGAAGCTCTTCACCCGCCTGACCAGGAACGGCACCCCGCTCATCGGCACCACCTTCTCGGCGCTGCTGATGATGTTCGGCGTCTGGATCAACTACCAGTGGCCGGGCAAGGCGTTCGAGATGGTCGTCTCCTTCGCCACGATCTCCGGCATGTGGGCCTGGATCATGATCCTGGTCAGCCAGATCCGGTACCGGGCCAGGGCCGACCGCGGCGAACTGCCCGAGTCCACCTTCAAGGCGCCCGGCGCCCCCTTCACCAGCTGGTTCGCCCTCGCCTTCATCGGCATGGTGATCGTGATGATGGGCGTCGACAAGGACGCCCGGATCTCGCTGTACTGCGCCCCGCTGTGGGGCCTGATCCTCGGCGTCTCCTACCTGGTGCTCAAGAGCCGCAACCCCGACGGCGCGGCCTTCGCCAAGCGCTCGTAAGGGCGGCGTCCAGCATCCGGGCCGCCGCGTACCACTCATCGGTACGCGGCGGCCCGTCTGCTTATCCTGTCGCTCATGCTGACCATCACCCAGGCCCTGTTCGACCAGATCGTCGCCCACGCCCGCGCGGACCACCCCGACGAGGCCTGCGGAGTCGTCGCCGGCCCGGAGGGCTCCGGCCGCCCCGAGCGCTTCATCCCGATGCTGAACGCGGCCCGCTCGCCCACGTTCTACGAGTTCGACTCCGCCGACCTCCTCAAGCTCTACCGCGAGCTGGACGACAACGACGAGGAGCCGGTGATCATCTACCACTCGCACACCGCGACCGAGGCGTACCCCTCGCGCACCGACATCAGCTACGCCAACGAGCCCGGCGCGCACTACGTCCTCGTCTCCACCGCCGACACCGACGACGCGGGCCCCTTCCAGTTCCGCTCGTTCCGCATCGTGGAGGGCGAGGTCACCGAAGAGGACGTCAAGGTCGTCGAGGCGTACTGAGAGGTGCGGGACATCGGTACGGGCGGGCCGTCCGACAAGGGGTTCCGCCCGTGCGGTTCACATCCTGAGCGGCTTCCGTCCGATATGCGAGATCACACTGAAGGATCGGGACCGGGAATCGATACGATGACCGCATGGTTCTTCACGACGTGAGCGACAAGACGCCGAGCACCCTGCTGCTCGTTGCGCGGCTGCACGTCGACCTGTGCCGCCTCGCCAGCGCGATGTGTACGGCCACCCGCGCCGCGTTCTGACGTACGAGCGCACCACGCCAGCAGCACCCCCCGCGCGGGGGCCACAGCCGCGCGCCCCTACGCCACCTTCCGACAGGAGCCCACGTCATGGCCATCGAGGTCCGCATCCCGACCATCCTCCGCACCTACACCGGCGGAGCCAAGGCCGTCGAAGGCAGCGGAGACACCCTCGCCGAGCTGTTCGCAGACCTCGAGTCCCGGCACAGCGGCATCCAGGAGCGCATCGTCGAGGGCGACCAGCTGCGCCGCTTCGTCAACGTCTACCTGAACGACGAGGACGTCCGCTTCCTGGACGGCATCTCCACCAAGCTGTCCGACGGGGACAACGTCACGATCCTGCCGGCCGTCGCCGGCGGCATGGTCTGATCCTGATGCGTTACGACTCCCCGCTCGCCGCCGTCGGCAACACGCCGCTGGTGCGGCTCCCGCGGCTGTCCCCGTCCGAGGACGTCCGCATCTGGGCCAAGCTGGAGGACCGCAACCCGACCGGCTCGATCAAGGACCGCCCCGCGCTCCACATGGTCGAGCAGGCGGAGAAGGACGGCCGGCTCACCCCCGGCTGCACCATCCTCGAACCGACCAGCGGCAACACCGG
Source organism: Streptomyces sp. NPDC049597 (assembly GCF_040675505.1). Lineage (NCBI taxonomy): Bacteria > Bacillati > Actinomycetota > Actinomycetes > Kitasatosporales > Streptomycetaceae > Streptomyces > Streptomyces sp. NPDC049597. The sequence continues at coordinate 808,573 of NZ_JBFAOY010000001.1, read as the reverse complement.
CATCTCGCTGGCGATGGCGGCCAAGCTCAAGGGCTACCGCATCGTCTGCGTCATGCCGGAGAACACCTCCCAGGAGCGGCGCGACCTGCTCGCGATGTGGGGCGCCGAGATCATCTCGTCCCCCGCGGCTGGGGGCTCCAACACGGCGGTGCGCGTCGCCAAGGAGCTCGCCGAGCAGAACCCGTCGTGGGTGATGCTCTACCAGTACGGCAACCCGGACAACGCGGGCGCGCACTACGCGACCACCGGCCCGGAGATCCTCGCGGACCTGCCGTCGGTCACCCACTTCGTGGCGGGCCTCGGTACGACGGGCACGCTGATGGGCGTCGGCCGCTACCTGCGCGAGAACAAGCCGGACGTGAAGATCGTCGCCGCCGAGCCGCGCTACGACGACCTCGTCTACGGTCTGCGCAACCTGGACGAGGGCTTCGTCCCCGAGCTCTACGACGCGTCCGTGCTGACCACCCGCTTCTCGGTCGGCTCCGCGGACGCGGTCACCCGCACCCGCGAGCTCCTCCAGCAGGAGGGCATCTTCGCGGGCGTCTCCACGGGGGCGGCCCTGCACGCCGCGATCGGCGTCGGCAGGAAGGCCGTCAAGGCGGGGGAGCAGGCGGACATCGTGTTCGTGGTGGCGGACGGCGGGTGGAAGTACCTGTCGACGGGCGTCTACACGGCGAAGACGACGGAAGAGGCGATCGAGACGCTGCAGGGCCAGCTCTGGGCGTAACGGGTCCCGGCCCGGGGCTCCGGGGGCTCCGCCGGGGCCCGCGCGCCTCGATCGCCGGCGCGGCGGCTGCCGCGCCGGTCGTGGCTGCGCAGAGGTCGCACGTCGGGCTCGGCAGTCCGCGCGCAGCGCGGGACCGGAACCGGGGCGGGGACTCACACCGCCAAATGCCGGACCTGGTCCCAGACCGCCGGGTCCACCGTGCCCACCCGCCTGCGGAACTCGCCCACCCGTACGTCCCGCAGCTCGTCCGTCTCCAGGAAGCTCGGCCGCCCCTGCGCGTCGCCCACGGTGCCCGGCGGCAGCGCGATCACCCCGGAGCGTTCGTCGTGGTACCGGCTCGTGATCTTCGCGACCAGGGCCGTTCCGCCCCGTACCGACAGGACCAGGCAGGGGCGGTCCTTCGATCCGGGACCGTCCTCGTAGGGCACATCCGCCCACCAGATCTCGCCCGGTGACGGTCGCCCCTTCGGCCTGACTCCGCGCTCGCGTGCGCGCTCGCCCGGTCGCCCCGGTGGCCGCCTGCGACCGGCCGGCCGCCGCGCGCCGCGGCCGAGTCCGTCGGAGACGGCGACCACGAGAGCGACCACGACGACGGCGATCACGGCGAGCCACCACGACGTGTCCATACCGGAGACGTTACCCGCGCCCCCCGTGCCCCCGCCCGCCCCCGCTTCCGTGGCCCGGCGCCCGCACCCCTGTTCGGCGCCCCGGGTAAGGGTGAGTTCTCCCACAACACAGCGCTGCTGAGGAGCGACCGGCCCTTTCGCGCCTTACGCTCGACGGACCGCACGAACCTTCCCCAGCCCTCCTTCGTCCACGGAGGTTCCAGCTCAATGAAGCTCACCGTCGTCGGTTGCTCGGGGTCGTTCCCGTCCGCGGATTCGGCCTGCTCGAGCTACCTCGTAGAGGCCGACGGCTTCCGGCTGCTCCTCGACATGGGCAACGGCGCCCTCGGCGAGCTGCAGCGCCACTGCGGTCTCTACGACCTCGACGCCATCTTCCTCAGCCACCTGCACGCGGACCACTGCATCGACATGTGCGGGTACTTCGTGGCCCGCTACTACCGCCACGACGGCGGCCGCTGCGCACCCATGCCGGTCTTCGGCCCCGAGGGCACGGAGCAGCGGCTGACGACGGCGTACGCGGACACGCCCTCCGCGTCGTCGATGAGCGAGGTGTTCGACTTCCACACGCTGAAGTCCGGCAGCTTCGAGATCGGCCCGTTCTCCGTGCGTACGGAACGGGTGGCCCACCCGGTCGAGACGTACGGGATCAGGGTGGAGCACGGCGGGAAGTCGCTGACGTACTCGGGCGACACGGGCGTGTGCGACGCACTGGACGAACTCGCCGCCGGTGCGGACCTCTTCCTGTGCGAGGCGTCGTTCGTGCACGGCAAGGAGGACATCCCGGACCTCCACCTCAACGGCCGCGAGGCGGGCGCCTGCGCGCAGCGGGCGAACGCGCGCCGGCTGGTGCTGACGCACATCCCGCCGTGGACGGACGGCGGGCGGAACCTGTCGGACGCGCGCGCGGTCTACGACGGTCCGGCGGAGATCGCGGTGCCGGGCGCCGTGTACGAGATCTGAGCCGGCCCCACGACACGGGAGGCCCCCGCCCTGAGGGCGGGGGCCTCCCTCATGCGCGAGGGCTACTTGGCCTCGGCCTTCTGCAGCTCGGCGAGCTCCTCGTCGGACTCGCGGCCCGGCGTCGGGAGGTTGAACTTGGTGATCGCGAAGCGGAAGACCGCGTAGTAGACCGCCGCGAAGCACAGGCCGACCAGGGCCAGGCCCCAGGGGTTGGACGCGATGCCCAGGTTCAGCAGGAAGTCCACCGCGCCGGCCGAGAAGCCGAAGCCGTCCTTCATGCCGAGCGACCAGGTCAGGGCCATCGAGACACCGGTGAGCACGGCGTGGATCGCGTACAGGACCGGCGCGATGAACATGAAGGTGAACTCGATCGGCTCGGTGACACCCGTGACGAAGGAGGTCAGGGCGAGCGAGAACATCATGCCGCCGACGACCTTGCGGCGCTCGGGGCGGGCGCAGTGCACGATGGCGAGGCAGGCCGCCGGGAGGGCGAACATCATGATCGGGAAGAAGCCGGTCATGAACTGGCCGGCGGACGGGTCACCGGCGAGGAAGCGGGCGATGTCGCCGCTCTTGCCCTCGTAGGAACCGGCCTGGAACCACGGGAAGGAGTTCAGCAGGTGGTGCATGCCGACCGGGATCAGCGCGCGGTTGGCGACACCGAAGATGCCGGCGCCCACGGCCCCCGAGCTGACCAGGCTCTCGCCGAACCAGTGCAGACCCGAGCCGAGCCACGGCCAGATCAGGCCGAAGACGATGCCGGTGAGCAGACCCGCGAAGGCCGACAGGATCGGGACGAGGCGTCGGCCGCCGAAGAAGCCGGCCCAGTCGGGCAGCTTGGTGCGGTAGAAGCGCTGGTAGAGCAGGGCCACGATGATGCCCATGACCACGCCGCCGAGCACCTTGGCGTCGACCGCCTGCTCCACCATGACGATCTTGCCGTCGACTATGGCTTCCTTCTTGGGCAGGCTGCTGTCCGTGAAGGTGCCGAGCACGCTCTTGAAGACGAGGTAACCGGCCACCGCCGCGAGGGCCGTCGATCCGTCCGACTTCTTCGCGAAGCCGATCGCGATACCGACGGCGAACAGCAGCGCCATGTTGTCGAGCAGAGCGCCGCCACCGGCCGCCATGTACCCGGCGATCTCGGTGACGAAGGTCGGGAACGACTCCTTGCCGAGCATGTCGGGCTGACCGAAACGCACGAGCAGCGCGGCCGCGGGCAGCACGGCGACCGGCAGCATCAGGCTGCGGCCGATGCGCTGCAGGACAGCCATCGCACCCGCGCCCGTCTTCTTGTTGTCCGCCCCGGGGGCGGCGCTGGCCGTGGACATCAACTTCCTCCTGGGGGTCCCCCCGGCCGGACCGGCTGGGGGAGGGCAAGGCGCCGCCGAGGACAGAGATCGGGGGAGGGCGGCGGCTCAGGGGAGAATGCGGCAGTGGTCTGGACCGCATGGTCTACACCACTCAGTGGTGTAGACCTGTTGTAGCACGGTGAGGGTTGGATAAGGAACCTGCGAAATTCGCGGGCCCGGTAACAATCCGGTGTATGCACGCGAACGCCCCCGGGCCGCCGGCTTCGGGGGCGTCACGCCTTTGTTCGGCGGGGCGTCACTTCGTCGCGTCCCGCTCCATCTCCTCCTGGACCTCCTCGGGCTCGCGGCCGGGGGTCGGGATGTCGAACACCGTGATCACCACGCGGAACACGATGTAGTAGACGACCGCGAAGCACGCGCCGATCGGCAGGATCAGCCACGGTTTGGTGTCCAGGTGCCAGTTCACGACGTAGTCGATCAGCCCCGCCGAGAAGCTGAAACCCGCGTGGACGCCGAGCGCCCAGGTGATCGCCATCGAGGCGCCGGTGAGCAGCGCGTGCAGCCCGTACAGCAGCGGTGCGGCGAACATGAACGAGAACTCGATCGGCTCGGTCACGCCCGTCACGAACGACGTCAGGCCGACGGAGAACATCAGGCCCGCCACGCGCTTGCGGTGCTCGGGGCGGGCGCAGTGCGTAATGGCCAGGGCGGCCGCCGGGAGGCCGAACATCATGATCGGGAAGAAGCCCGACATGAACTGGCCGGCATCCGGGTCACCGGCGAAGAACCGGGTCAGGTCGCCCTGGACGCCGGTGCCGTCGTCGTCCGTGTACTCGCCCGCCTGGAACCAGAAGAACGTGTTCAGGAACTGGTGCATGCCGATCGGGATGAGCAGCCGGTTCGCGACGCCGAAGATGCCCGCGCCCCACGCGCCGAGGTCGATCAACTGTTTCGAGAACGAGGTCAGCGCGTCGCCCACCGGGTCCCACAGCAGCCCGAACAGCACGCCCAGGACGCAGCAGACGAAGGCCATGATGATCGGCACGAGCCGCCGGCCGTTGAAGAATCCGAGCCAGTCGACGAGTCTCGTGCGGTGGTAGCGCTGCCAGATGACCGCCGTCAGCAGGCCGATCACGATGCCGCCGAGGACGCCGGGGTTCTGGGGTGAGCCCTCGGGCATCTCCTCGGTGACCGACCCGCTGACGGGGAAGGCCTTGAGGACGTTGTGGTAGACGAGGAAGCCCGCCACCGCGGCGAGCGCGGTGGAGCCGTCCGACTTCTTGGCGAAGCCGATCGCGACGCCGATGCAGAAGAGGAGCGGGAGGCCGAGGCTGCCGTCGAGGATGCCGGTGCCGCCCTTGATCAGGACGTCGGACGTCTTGTCCCAGAAGTCGCCGTGGAGATACGCGGCGAACAGGTTGCCCAGGCTGACGAGCAGGCCCGCGGCCGGCAGGACGGCCACCGGGAGCTGGAGGCTGCGGCCCACCTTCTGGAGCCCCTGGAAGAGTCCGCTCCGCCACGTGTGCCGCGGCGCGGCCGCGCTCTCGGTGCTCATCGGCGTCCTCCCGGAACGGCCCCTGTTTGGCAGGCGTCGCCGAGTGGTGTAGACCAGTCGGCATACGGTTCCGGCGCCCCGCGAAGGGCGGGGCGCTGGTGATCGTCATCTTTCGGTACAAGACGGTTACTCGCCCGTGAAGATGGGCCAACCGTGCGTTACCGTGACAAAGCGGACCGACCCGGATCAACGGTGGGCCGAGACAGCGCTCAGCGCGCTCGAACGCAGGGAGAATCACATGGCCAGCAAGGCTGAGAAGATCGTCGCCGGGCTCGGCGGGATCGACAACATCGAAGAGATCGAGGGCTGCATCACCCGTCTCCGCACCGAGGTCGCCGACCCCAGCCTGGTCGACGAGGCCGCCCTCAAGGCCGCGGGCGCGCACGGCGTCGTGAAGATGGGCACCGCGATCCAGGTCGTCATCGGCACCGACGCCGACCCGATCGCGGCCGACATCGAAGACATGATGTGAGCGCGAGGCTGCCGGGGGCGGTGGACGGCGATGCCGCCGGTGCGTGAGCCGCGCCGGTCACGGACCGCCCGGCACCGGGTCCGAGGGGCCTGATCCGTACCACCGGAACGGGCCCCTCACCCCTGTGCCGATAGGCTCGGGACCATGTCACGCATCGACGGCCGAACCCCCGAACAGCTCCGCCCCGTCACCATCGAACGCGGCTGGAGCAAGCACGCCGAGGGCTCCGTCCTCATCTCCTTCGGCGACACCAAGGTCTTCTGCACCGCCTCCTTCACCGAGGGCGTGCCCCGCTGGCGCAAGGGCAGCGGCGAAGGCTGGGTCACCTCGGAGTACTCGATGCTCCCGCGCTCCACCAACACCCGCGGCGACCGCGAGTCCGTGCGCGGCAAGATCGGCGGACGCACCCATGAGATCAGCCGGCTCATCGGCCGGTCCCTGCGGGCCGTCATCGACTACAAGGCCCTCGGCGAGAACACCGTCGTCCTCGACTGCGACGTCCTCCAGGCCGACGGCGGCACCCGTACCGCCGCGATCACCGGCGCCTACGTCGCCCTCGCCGACGCCGTCACCTGGGCGCAGGGCAAGAAGCTGATCAAGCCCGGGCGCAAGCCGCTCACCGGTACCGTCGCCGCCGTCAGCGTGGGGATCGTGGACGGCACCCCCCTCCTCGACCTCTGCTACGAGGAGGACGTGCGCGCCGAGACCGACATGAACGTCGTCTGCACCGGCGACGGACGCTTCGTCGAGGTCCAGGGCACCGCCGAGGCCGAGCCCTTCGACCGCAAGGAGCTCAACGCCCTTCTCGACCTCGCCACCGGAGGCTGCGCCGACCTCGCCGCGCTCCAGAGCGAGGCGCTCGGAACGGGACAGCCCGCCTGACACCGCGAAGCGCCTTTCTCCCGGTGGCGCAGCAACCGGGAGCGCCCGTCGGGCGTCGTTAGAGTCACGGGCGCACGGGCCGAACCGTGCGCCCGTCCGTACCTGGGAGGACCCGCATGTCCGCGCGCCGCCGCATAGCCATCACCGTCGCCACAGCCGCCCTGCTGGTGCCCGCAGCCGTCGGCTGCAGCGCACTCAGCACGGCGATGGACTGTGTCGAGACCGCCGACGCCATCGCCACCAGCGTGGACAAGCTGCAGCAGGCGGCGTCCAACGCGGCCGAGGACCCCACCCAGGCGCGGCAGGCCCTCGACGAGATCGACCGCGAGCTGGACAACCTCGGCGACAAGACCGACAACGCCGACCTCGGCAAGGCCGTCGACGACCTCGCCGCCGGAGTGGACAACGTCCGCAAGTCGATCGACGGCGGCGACACCACTCCCGACCTGACGCCCGTCACCGACGCGGCCGCCGAGATCGGCAAGGTCTGCACGCCGTAGATACTGGGGTCATGACGCGCCTGATCCTTGCCACCCGGAGCGCCGGGAAGATCACCGAACTGAAGGCCATCCTCGCCGACGCGGGCATCACCCACGACCTCGTCGGCGCCGATGCCTACCCCGACGTCCCCGACGTCAAGGAGACCGGCGTCACCTTCGCCGAGAACGCGCTCCTCAAGGCCCACGCGCTCGCCCGCGCCACCGGCCTGCCCGCCGTCGCCGACGACTCCGGCCTCTGTGTCGACGTCCTCGGCGGCGCGCCCGGCATCTTCTCCGCCCGCTGGGCCGGCACGCACGGCGACGACAAGGCCAACCTGGACCTGCTGCTCGCCCAGCTCGCGGACATCGACACCCCGCACCGCGGAGCCCACTTCGCCTGTGCGGCCGCGCTCGCCCTCCCGGACGGCACGGAACGCGTCGTCGAGGGGCGCCTCCTCGGCACCCTGCGCCGCTCCCCGCGCGGGACCAACGGATTCGGCTACGACCCGATCCTCCAGCCCGAGGGCGAGACGCGGACGTGCGCGGAGCTCAGCCCGCAGGAGAAGAACGCGATCAGTCACCGGGGGAAGGCGTTCAGGGCGCTGGTGCCGGTGGTGCGTGAACTCCTCGGCTGACGCCGGGAGTCGATGGTGCGGTCGGAGGGACTCGAACCCTCACGGGAGTTACCCCACTGGGACCTAAACCCAGCGTGACTGCCAGTTCCACCACGACCGCGAGTCGCCCGGCCATCGTACTGGCCGGGCGACGCCCCCGGAGACCGAGGTCCTCAGACGCCCAGATCCTTGATGATCTTCGCGACATGGCCGGTCGCCTTGACGTTGTAGAGGGCGCGCTCGACCTTGCCCTCCTCGTCGACGACGACCGTGGAACGGATGACGCCGGTCACCGTCTTGCCGTAGAGCTTCTTCTCGCCGAAGGCGCCGTACGCCGCCAGGACCTCCTTGGAGGGGTCGCCGACCAGCGTGACCTTGAGGCTCTCCTTCTCGCGGAACTTCGCGAGCTTCTCCGGCTTGTCGGGCGAGACGCCGATGACGTCGTAGCCGGCGCCGGCGAGCAGCTCGAGGTTGTCGGTGAAGTCGCAGGCCTGCTTGGTGCAGCCGGGCGTGAGCGCCGCCGGGTAGAAGTAGACGATCACCTTGCGGCCCTTGTGGTCGGCGAGCGACACCTCGTTGCCGTCCGCGTCGGGCAGGGTGAAGGCGGGGGCGGTGTCGCCGGGCTGGAGTCGCTCGCTCATGGTTCTCCTCGTCAGACACAGGGATGTACGCCGTCGAGCGTAATGGGGGTGCCGTGGGGTGCGGGCGACGCCGAGCTGACAGACTGTCGATGCAGGATTACCGGACACGACGACGGAGGCGGCGCGGTGTCGGACACCAGGACCCCAGCGCAGATCGAGGCGGACATCGTCCGCCGACGCGAGCAGCTGGCCGAGATGCTCGACGAGATCGGTGTGCGCATGCACCCCAAGACGGTCATCGGCGACGCGAAGGCGAAGGTCGCCTCCAGCGTGGACCGTACGGCGGGCCGTGCCTTCGTCGCCGTGAACCGCGCGGTGTCGGACGTGAAGGCACAGTTCGTCTCGGAGGACGGCACGCCGCGGCTGGAACGCGTGGTGCCGGTGGCGGTCGTCGCCGTGGGTCTGGTCGGCCTGCTGGCCGTGTCGGCCCGCCGGCGACGGGCGTGACCCTGCGGCGCACGAAGGGCCGAGCGGCAGGTAGGTTCGAGGCGTGAGCACCAACAGTCATGAGCACAGCACCCAGCACGACAAGCTTCCGATCCGGATGCTGCACGACCGCGTGCTGGTCAGGACGGACATCCCGGAGGGCGAGCGGCGCTCCAGCGGCGGCATCGTGATTCCGGCCACCGCCGCGGTGGGCCGGCGGCTGGCCTGGGCCGAGGTCGTCGCGGTGGGACAGAACGTGCGCACGGTGGAGCCGGGCGACCGGGTGCTGTACGACCCGGAGGACCGTGCCGAGGTCGAGGTGCGGGGCGTGGCGTACGTCCTGATGCGCGAGCGCGACCTGCACGCGGTGGCGGCGGACCGGTTCCAGGGGTCGGAGGACTCCACGGGCCTGTACCTGTAGGCGGCCGGAGCCCCGACGGGGCCGCAGGGGCTGGTGGCGGAGGTCACCAGCCCCTTTCTGTACGCCTTTTGCTACGTTGGAGGGCCCGACGAGACGCGCCGTACCGGGTTACGCGAAGACGACGCACCCCGTGTTGTCCCGCGTCTCGGAGGTGCCGTCATGGCCTGGGTTCTGCTTGTTGTCGCCGGTCTGCTCGAGGTCGGCTGGTCGATCGGGATGAAGTTCACCGACGGGTTCACCAGGCTCTGGCCGAGCGTGTTCACCGGTCTCGGGATCGTCGCCAGCATGGTGCTGCTGTCCCATGCCGCGAAGACGCTGCCCATCGGAACGGCCTACGGCGTCTGGGTCGGCATCGGCGCGGCGGGCGCGGCGGTGGTGGGCATGCTCGTACTGAACGAGCCGGTGACCGCGGCCCGGATCTTCTTCGTCTGTCTGCTGCTGGTGGCCGTCGTGGGGCTGAAGGCGACCTCGGGTCACTGAGGCCCGCCGGAGTGGCGGACATCCGAGGGGCCGCCGGGGGGTTGGGTTGCGCCCGGGCTGCCGGGGACGGGGGTGCCAGGGGTGCCGCTCGCGGTCCCGCCCGGGCTGCCGGTGGCGGGTCCGCCGGGGCCGGGCGTGGCCCCCGGGCCGCCCGCGGTGGGGGCCGTGGTGACCGTCCCGTCGGGGGGGGTTCCGCCGGTGGGCGTCCCGCCGGTGCCCGGGGCGGTGGTGCCGGTGGCGGGGCCGCCCGTCACGGCCCCGCCGGTGGCCGCGCCGCCCGCCGAGGGGCCGGAGCCCGCCGGGCCGCCGCGCCCCCACCACTCGCCCTCGCCCGGGCCGCGCGTGCGGCCGGGGCCTCCGGAGTCGCGGGGCCCGGTCGGATCGTCGCCGTCCTGCCGGCCGAACGGGGGCCGGTCCTCCTCGATGTCCTCCACCACCTCCAGCTCGAAGGCCCGCGCGGGGCTGCCCTTCAGGGCCGCGGCCGTGTACCGGGCCCAGATCTCGGCCGGCACGCCGCCACCGTTGATCCGGCCGTGCCCCAGCGCCCCGTACAGCGGCGTCTGTGCGCCGGTGTCGGGGTTCTGGCCCATCACGGCGACGACGGTGACCAGATCGGGCGTGTAGCCCGCGAACCAGGCGGCTCGGTCCTCCTCGGCCGTGCCGGTCTTGCCCGCCGCCGGCCGGCCGGCCGCTCCCGCCGCCGTCCCGGTGCCGCCGTCGACGACGCTGCGCAGGATGGCGGTGGTGGTGTCGGCGGCCTCGCGGGAGACGACGCGGCGCGTCCGCTGCGCGGGCAGCTCGATCTCGGTGCCGTTCTTGGTGACCTTGTCGACCAGCGTGTACGCGCCGTGCCTGCCGTGGTTGGCGAGCGTGGCGTAGGCCTGCGCCATGTCGAGGACGCTGGCGGTCGCCGTGCCCAGCGCGATCGACGGCGCGGCCGTCAGGTCCGGCGTCTTCGCGGGCAGGCCGAGGGCGACCGCGGTCCGCCGGACCCTGGCCGGGCCGACGTCCACGGCCATCTGCGCGTAGACGGCGTTGACGGACTCGTCGGTGGCGCGGCTGACGGTGACCGGGCCGTAGGACACGTCGTCCTCGTTGGCGGGCGCGTACGGCGCGCCGGTCCACCCCTGGACGCGGCGCTTGGTCGTGCCGTCGTAGACGGTGTTGGGGGTGATGGGCCGGCCGTCCTGGGTGGTGGAGCCGTGTTCGACGGCCGCGGTGAAGACGAACGGCTTGAAGGCGGAGCCGACCTGGTAGTCGCGGCGGGTGGCGTTGTTGACGAACTGCTTCGTGTAGTCGACGCCGCCGTACATGGCGAGGACCCTGCCGGTGGCCGGGTCGATGGAGACGCCGCCGACACGGACGTTGCGGTCGGCCTCGCGGCCGGTGTCGAGCCGGGAGGTGACCTGTTCGTCGACGGCGTCGGTGAGGGCGTCCTGCTTGCCCTGCTCCAGGGTGGTGGTGATCCGGTAGCCCCCGGTGGAGAGCGTGTTCTCGTCGACGATCCCCTTGCCGGTGAGGTACTCCTCGACCGCCTGGACGACGTAGCCGCGCTGTCCTGACAGGCCGTCGGCGGTCCTGTCGCGACGCGGCGCGGGGAACTCCATCACCGCGCGCGCCGCCGGGCTCAGCCACTTCTCCTTGACCATGCCGTCGAGCACGTAGTCCCACCGGCTCTGTGCCGCGGTCCGGTTGCCGGGGTGGGTGGCGATGTCGTACGCGCTGGGCGCCTTGAGGAGAGAGGCGAGATACGCCCCCTCGGCCGTGTCGAGGTCGGAGACGTCCTTGCCGTAGTACGCCTGCGCGGCGGCCTGGATGCCGTAGGCGTTGCGGCCGAAGTAGCTGGTGTTCAGGTAGCCCCGGAGGATCTCGCTCTTGCTCACCTCGCGGCCGAGCTTCACCGCGATGAAGAACTCCTTCACCTTGCGGGTGACGGTCTGTTCCTGGTGCAGGTAGTAGTTCTTGACGTACTGCTGGGTGATCGTGGAGCCGGACTGTCTGCCCTTGCCGGTGACGGTGTTCCAGGCGCCGCGGAGCATCGCCTGGGGATCGACCGCCGGCTTGGAGTAGAAGTCGCGGTCCTCGGCGGCGAGCACCGCGTGCTGCACGCCGACCGGGACCTGCGAGAGGGAGACGTTCTCCCGGTTGATCTCGCCGTCGCGGGCGATCGGCGTTCCGTCCTTGTAGAGGTAGACGTTGCTCTGGGCGACCGCGGAGGCGTTGGCCGGGGGGATGTCGACGAGCAGGTAGCCGGCCAGGAACCCGCCGATGAGGAGGAGCGCGCAGACCAGGAAGGCGCCGAGAGCCATGCGCCAGGTCGGGATGACGCGGCGCCAGCCGGTGCGCCGGGGGCGGCCCTTGCCGCCCCGCTCCGTTTTCTCCGCCCTCTCCGGTGTCTCCGCCTTCCTCGCGGATGCTGCCGGCGTCGGAACTGTCGCGTCGCGGGGTGTCCAGCCCTGCTGCGGCTCGTCGCTCATGTCCCCCATAGTGCCCTTTTTGTCCCGATAATCATCGCAACCCGGTACTTCCGGCCGGAAAAGCACTCGCACCCCGGCGAAGGGCTCGGCTAGGGTCGTGCGCTTTGGCGTCGCGGGGCGGGGCGCATCGTCCGCGTGGGAGGGAGCTGTTGTGCGGCTGTACGCGGTCGTCGCGGCGGGTGGGTTCCGGCGCTATGCGACGTACCGGGTGGCGACGGCGGCAGGGGTGTTCACCAACACCGTCTTCGGCTTCATCGTGGCCTACACCTATATCGCCCTGTGGGACGAGCGCCCTCAGCTCGGCGGATACGACCTCTCCCAGGCCCTCACCTATGTGTGGCTCGGCCAGGCGCTGCTGATGACCTGCGCCATGATGGGCGGCGGCTTCGAGGACGAGCTGATCGAACGCATCCGCACCGGCGACATCGCCATCGACCTCTACCGCCCCGCCGACCTCCAACTGTGGTGGCTCGCGGGCGACCTGGGCCGGGCCGCCTTCCACCTGCTGGGACGCGGCATCGTGCCGATGGTGCTCGGCTCGCTCGCCTTCGACCTGGTGATGCCCGCATCCCCGCTGACCTGGCTGGCCTTCCTCCTCGCGGTCACGCTGGGCGTGATCGTGAGCTTCGCGGTCCGCTTCCTCGTGGCCCTGTCCGCGTTCTGGCTGATGGACGGGGCGGGGGTCATGCAGATCTGCTGGCTGGCGACGCTCTTCTTCTCCGGGATGCTGCTGCCCCTCAACCTCTTCCCCGGCCTCCTCGGCGAGGTGGCGCGGGCCCTTCCCTGGTCCTCGCTGCTCCAGGTCCCCGCCGACGTCTTCCTCGGCAGGCACACCGGCTGGAACCTGCTGGGCGCCTACGCCTTCCAGGCCGGCTGGGCGCTCGCGCTGCTCGCCGCCGGACGCCTGCTGCAGTCGGTCGCGACACGACGGGTGGTGGTCCAGGGTGGCTGAGGCGCTGCGGGCGTACGGGCTGATCGTAGCCATGTGGGTCCGCTCCACGATGGCCTACCGGGCCTCGTTCGCGATGACCGCCTTCGGCAACTTCGCCGCCACCGGATTCGACTTCGTGACGATCCTGCTGATGTTCTCCCACGTTGACGCGCTCGGTGGCTACTCGCTGCCCGAGGTCGCGTTCCTGTACGGGACCACCAGCACGGCCTTCGGCCTCGCCGACCTGGTCATGGGGTCGATGGACCGGCTGGGCCGGCGGGTGCGCGACGGCACGCTGGACACCCTGCTGGTGCGGCCCGTGCCCGTCCTCGCCCAGGTCGCGGCCGACCGGTTCGCCCTGCGCAGGCTCGGCCGCGTCACCCAGGGGCTGCTGGTGCTCGGCTACGGGCTCGCGTCCCTCGATGTCGAGTGGACGGCCGTGAAGGTGGCGATGGTGCCGCTGATGATGCTCAGCGGCGGAGTGATCTTCGCGTCCGTGTTCGTGGCGGGCGGGGCGTTCCAGTTCCTCGCGCAGGACGCCTCCGAGGTGCAGAACTCCTTCACGTACGGCGGGAACACCCTGCTCCAGTACCCGCCGTCGATCTTCGCGAAGGACCTGGTGCGCGGCGTGACGTTCGTCGTGCCGCTGGCCTTCGTCAACTGGGTGCCGTCGCTGTACGTGCTGGGCCGCGAGGACCCCCTCGGGCTGCCGGGCTGGCTGGCGTTCCTGCCGCCCCTGGTGGCGGCGGGATGCTGCGGGCTCGCGGCACTGGCCTGGCGCGCGGGCCTTCGTTCGTACCGCAGCACGGGAAACTGAGGGGGCTGGTCAGCTCATGGATTTCATCGAACTCGACGGGGTGGAGAAGGTCTTCGACGTACGCCGCAAGGTGGGGCGGCTGCGCCGCGAGCGGCACCGGGTGCGCGCCGTGGACGGCATCAGCTTCACCGTGCCGCGCGGCGAGATGGTCGGATACATCGGCCCGAACGGCGCCGGGAAGTCCACCACCGTCAAGATGCTGACCGGGATCCTCACCCCGAGCGGCGGACGCCTGCGGGTCGCGGGCATCGACCCCTCGCGCGAACGCACCCGGCTCGCCCGGCGGATCGGCGTGGTGTTCGGCCAGCGCACCACCCTGTGGTGGGACCTTCCGCTGCGCGACTCGTACCGGCTGATGCACCGCATGTACCGGGTCCCGGACGCCGTCTTCCACGAGAACCTGGACCGCTGCGTCGAACTGCTCGACCTGGGCGAGCTGTTGGACGTGCCGGTGCGTCAGCTCTCCCTCGGCCAGCGGATGCGCGGCGACATCGCGGCCGCCCTGCTGCACGACCCCGAGGTGCTCTACCTGGACGAGCCGACCATCGGCCTGGACGTGGTCTCCAAGGCGAGGGTGCGGGAGTTCCTGCGCGAGCTGAACGCCGAGCGCGGGACGACGGTGCTGCTGACCACGCACGATCTCACCGACATCGAGCAGCTGTGCAAGCGTGTCATGGTCATCGACCACGGAAAGCTGATGTACGACGGCGCACTCGCCGGACTGCACGAGGTGGGGGAGAGCGAGCGGACGCTGGTCGTCGACCTGGAGCGGGAGCTGCCGCCCATCGCGCTGGACACGGCGCGGACGGTGAAGGTGGAGGGCCCCAGACAGTGGCTGGCGTTTCCCGCCTCGATGTCGGCGGCGCCCCTCGTCGCGGCCCTGGCGGAGCGGTATCCGCTGGTCGACCTGTCGGTGCGCGAGCCGGACATCGAGGCCGTCATCGCGAAGATGTACGCGGACCGATCCGCCTGAAACTAGTCTGGCGATATGACGAGAGATCTCCCCGAGATGCGCGCGTCCGACTCGGAACGGGAGCGCGTGGCCGAGCGGCTGCGCGAAGCCGTGGCCGAGGGACGGCTCGACATGGAGGAGTTCGGACAGCGCCTCGAGGCCGCGTACAGCGCGCGCACGCACGGCGAGTTGACGCCGCTGGTGCGCGACCTGCCGGCGGCCGGGACGGTCGTGCCGGTCGACGCGGCCGCCCCCGCCACGGCCGCCGGCGGCTGGACGGAGCGCATCGGAAGACCGGCGACCTCGAAGGGGGCGTTCGCCTTCTGGGGCGGGTTCCGGCGCAGGGGGACATGGACCGTCGCCCGCCGGTTCACCGCGTTCACCCTCATGGGAGGCGGCGAGCTCGATCTGCGGGACGCCCGGTTCGAGGACCGCGAGACGGTGATCACCTGCTTCGCGATCATGGGTGGCGTGCAGGTCGTCGTTCCGCCCGAGCTGCACGTCGAGGTCAAGGGCATCGGCCTGCTGGGCGGCTTCGGCGAGCACGGCAGCGTCGACGGCGCACCGGACCCGTCAGCGCCGCGCGTGATCGTCAAGGGACTGGCCCTCATGGGCGGCGTCGGGGTGGAACGCAAGCGCACCAAGGCCGAGAGGCAGCGCCTGAAGGCCGAGCGGGCCGAGCGCGCCCGGCTGGAGAAGGACGGCAGGAAGGGCCGGGGCCACCTGGGCCACGGCGGGCACCAGGGTGGCCACGGCCACAAGGAGCTGGGTGACTGAGGGCTCCGCCGCGGCCACGGCGCCCGGGGCGCGGCACTCAGGTCACAGCAGCCGGGTCGCAGCGCCGTGACGTCTCACAGCGGCGCCTGCACGTCTCACAGCGCCTTGACGTCCACCGAGGCGCCCATCCGCGCGTAGCCCGCGTCGCTCGGGTGCAGGTGGTCACCGGAGTCGTACACCGGGCGGAGCCGCTGCGGTGCGTACGGATCGCGCAGCGCCCGGTCGAAGTCGACGACCTCGTCGAAGATCCCGCCCGCGCGGATCGCCGCGTTCACCTTGACGCGTTCGGCCTCCACGGCCGGGGTGCAGCGCAGGTGTCCGCCGCACGGCAGGAGGGTCGCGCCGATCACGCGCAGCCCCCGGGCATGGGCGCGGCGGGACAGCTCGGTCAGGCCCGTGACGACGCCGTCGCCGGTCGGCGTGTACGGCGCGCGCAGCAGGTCGTTGATGCCGATGGCGACGATCACGGTCCTGGCCCCGGAGTGCGAGAGGACGTCGCGGTCGAAGCGGCCGAGGGTGCTGGGACCCCGGTCATGGCTGAGGAGCCGGTTGCCGCTGATGCCCTCGTTCAGCACGCCGTACCGTCCGGCCAGCCGGTCGGCGAGCACGTCGGGCCAGCGGCGGTTGGCGTCGGGCGTGGACGACACCCCGTCGGTGATCGAGTCCCCCACGGCGACCACGGCGCCGCGCGCCTCGGCGGTGAGGACGTCGACGGCGGTGACGTGGTGCCAGGAGCGGGTCTCCGTCCGGTACGCGTCCCCCGCCTCGTCCCGCGTGTGGTCGCCCTCGGCGATGTAGGACGTCTGGCGGGCGTGGGTGTGGGAGGTGACGGGTCCACCCGGAGCGGATGTGTGGACAGTGACCAGGAGATCGCCGTCGTAGGGGATGCGGAGCACGACCGGGTCGCTGACCAGTTGCCCGCCGGGGGCGACGGTGGCGGCGGTCGCCCGGCCGAACGTGACGGGCCGCAGCGTCCCCCGCACGGCTTCCGGGCCGTCGTCCCCGGCGCGCACGGCGAGGGAGACGGCGGCTATGCGCAGCGGCAGGGTGCCGTAGAGGTTCGAGACGGTGACACGGGCGGCGGTGCCGCCGATGCTGGTGTGCACGACGTTGCGCACGGACCGGCCGTGCGGCCCGCGGGGCGCGCCGGGAACGGAGACGACGGGCGCGATGCCGACGGGGCTCGCCGCCCAGGTGCCGATCCACCGGGGTGTGGCCGCCGGGGGTTTGCGGACGGCCGGCTTGGCCTTGACGGCACCGACCCCGAGGTAGATACCGCCGCAGATCAGGACGACTGCGGCCATGAGGGCAGCGAGACCCGCATACCCCGAACGCTTGCTCATGAACACATCATCGGCCATGCCCCGGGAACTCGACGTGCCGCCCGGGAGTACACGAGGTAGGGACAATGCGTACGGTACGCACGCGCGGACGGGTGGAGCGGATGGAAGGTACAGGACCGGATGAGCCGGGCGCCTCGGAGGGCGCCGGAGGTGTGGGGGCAGGGGGCGCGGCCGGGTCCGGCGACTCGGGCCCGGGGCACCGCCTGCTTCCGGGCGCCTCAGGGGGCGCCTCCACGCCGGGCTCCGGCGCGGCCTCGGGTGCCGTGCGAGCCGGCGAGCGGGCGGATGCCGCGCTGCCGGACGCTTCCGGCGGCGGCGGCGCGGCCGCGGCCGGGCGGTCCGACGGGGTGCGCACGGCCGTAGCCGCCCCGACCGCCCGGGCCGGGCCCCGTCCCGGCGCCCGGCTGCCCGGCTTCACGTACACCGCCGCCGACGAGGAGAAGCGGCGGGGCGTGCGGCGCATGAAGGCCACCGCCACCGGTCTGCTCCTCCTCGTCGCGCTGGTCTTCGTCCTCGCCACCTGGGCGAAGAACGAGGGACTCGGCCCCTGGGCCGGATACGTCGCGGCCGCGGCCGAGGCCGGCATGGTCGGCGCGCTCGCCGACTGGTTCGCCGTCACCGCGCTCTTCCGCCACCCCCTCGGCCTGCCCATCCCGCACACCGCGATCATCCCCAACAAGAAGGACCAGCTCGGCACAGCCCTCGGTTCCTTCGTCGGCGAGAACTTCCTCTCCGAGGACGTCGTACGCGCCCGCCTGCACGCCCTCGGCATCGGCGGCCGCCTCGGCGCCTGGCTCGCCGAGCCCGCCCATGCCGACCGCGTCACCGCGGAACTGTCCACCGCCCTGCGCGGCGCGCTCACCGTCCTGCGCGACTCCGACGTCCAGGCGGTCGTCGGCGAGGCCATCACCCGCCGGGCGGAGGCCGCCGAGATCGCGCCCGGCATCGGCAAGACCCTCCAGAAGGTCGTGGCCGACGGCGCCCACCACCGGGCCGTCGACCTGATCCTGGCCCGCGCCCACGACTGGCTGGTCCTCCACTCGGACTCCGTGATGGACGCGGTCGAGGGCGGCGCCCCGGGCTGGACGCCCCGGTTCGTGGACCGGAAGGTCGGCGAGCGCGTCTACCGGGAGCTGCTGCGCTTCGTCACTGAGACGCGCGACATGCCCGGCCACCCGGCGCGCGCCGCGATCGACCGCTTCCTCGCGGACTTCGCGGTCGACCTCCAGTCGGACACGCAGACGCGGGAGCGCGTCGAGCGGATGAAGTCGGAGATGCTGTCGCGCTCGGAGGTGCAGGACGTGATCGCGTCGGCCTGGTCCGCCGTACGCGGCATGATCATCTCGGCGGCGGAGGACGAGCGCAGCGAACTGCGGCTGCGCGCCCGCGCCTCGCTGCTGTCGCTGGGCGCCCGGCTGGCGACGGACAGCAGACTCCAGGCGAAGGTGGAGGGCTGGGTCGAGGACGCGGCGGTGTACCTGGTCACCACGTACCGCACGGAGATCACCTCGCTGATCTCGGAGACGATCGCGAGCTGGGACGCGGAGCACACCTCGCGCAAGATCGAGGCGCACATCGGCCGCGACCTCCAGTTCATCAGGATCAACGGCACGGTGGTCGGTGCGCTCGCCGGCCTGCTGATCTACACCGTCGCGCACGCGCTGGGTGCCTGACGGCGTCGTGCCGCGTCGTGCGGACGTGCGGGGCGGTTTGCGTTGCCGGGGCCGCGACGCGGGCGGGGGCGGGTTTGCGTTGCCGGGGCCGCGACGCGGGCGGGGGCGGGTTTGCGTTGCCGGGGCCGCGACGCGGGCGGGGGCGGTTTGGCGCTGCCACGTGGGCGGCGGCGGGTTTCGTTGCCGGGGCCGCCAGGCGGGCGGGGGCGGGTTTGCGCTGCCCGGGGCCGCGACGCGGATGTGCGCTGGGCGCGTGACCGGTCCCTGCCGACGGTCACGCGCCCAGCGCCTCTAGGGGAGGTGTCATGGAATACGTACGGCGGGCCGGGAGCGTTCAGCGCGCCTCACCGGCTCCGCGGGATCAGTGGCTCCGGCGGGTGACCGCCACGGAGGCGAGGGCCACACCGGCCGCCACGGTGAGGACGGCCGGCCAGGCACCCATCTTCCTGGCCAGGGGATGCGACCCGGCGAAGGCGGCGACGTACGCGGCGCTCAGCCCGACTGCGGCCCTCGGTCCGGCGTCCTGGTGCCACTGGCGGGCGGCGACGGCGCCGGCCGCGGCGAGGGCGACCCCGCCGAGGGGGCGCTTCCCGCTGAAGCGGGCCACCGAGTACCCGCCCACGAGTCCGCCTGCCGCCACCGCTGCCGCGGGTACCCTGGCCATGCTGCTGCCGCCTTTCACTGTCGAACTTCGATGCACCGAGCGTAGAACGCCCGCGCCGCCGAGGGCCCGCCCCCTCAGTGGAAGAGCTGGCCGCGCACCGCGCCGTCCGGGAACTTCTTGGTGTGGATGTTGGAGTAGAAGGCCCACGGGTTGTGGCGTATCTCCTTCAGCAGCCCCTTGTGCTGGTCCTCCAGCCGTCCGGAGACGGCGAACAGGCCCTCCGGGACGGGCTTGTTCAGGAGCCCCAGCACCACGTCCCCGTTCTTGCCGAAACCGCCCTTGTGGATGTGCGCGGCCTGGGGCGCCTGGATGTCGACCCAGGCGAGCGAGAAGTCGACGCTGCGCCCGGCGGGGTGCAGGAAGGTCACCGCGTACCCGTCGTCGTCCCCCACCTTGTGCGGGTCCGTGACCGGCACCTCCTGCGCGCCGTTCGCCAGGGCCCGCAGCTTGCCGCCCTTGATGATGTGGAGCGGGTTGATGTTCCGCTTCAGCCGTTTCAGCTGCCCGCGCACCGCGCCGCCGGGGAACTCCTTGCTGTGCAGGTTCAGATAGAACCCGGACGGATGCTCACGGATGCTGTCGGCCAGCTTGGCGTCGGTGAGGACGGTGTGCCCGGCCGCCGAGTGGACGGTGTCGGGCATCTCGGTGCCGAAGAGCGGGACCTTCACGTCGCCGTTCCGTCCGGCGGCGCCCTCGTGGATGTGCCCCTGGCTCGGCACGAACCCCTTCCACTGCATCGCGAAGACGACCCGGTCGCCCTTCACCTTGACGAGCGCGACGGCCCGGCCGTCGGGGTCGTTCACGGCGGGCCCGCCCTTCTCGGCGACCTCGTGCGCACCGGTGAGGACGGCGGCGAAGGTGACGGCGTGGCCGTGGGCCGGTTTCGTGAACGTCACCGCGCCGTCCTTCGCCGTGCCGTGCCCGCTCGCGTGGCTGTCGTGCGCGGATGCGGGGACGGCGCCCGCCGCGGCGGCGAGTACGAGGGCGGCGGCGGCCGAGACGGAGACATGGCGCTTGTGCATGGCGGATGAACCTCCCGTTGGGGGCCGACCCGGTGGTGGCCGGTCGGCGTCAAGTACGGGGCTCTCCGGCTCCCCGTTCAAACGCACGCCGCCGCCGATCGGAGTGAACAGCCGGCCGGTCGGGCCCGTACATCCCGCCGTACGTTCCTTCCCGCAGACCGGAATCCGAGGGGATCTCACCATGCGCGGCACCCGCACCACAGCCCGGACCAGAAGCCTGCTCGCGGCCCCGCTGATCGCATTGGCGCTGCTCACGGTGACGTCGTGCGAGGACTCCGGCGGATCGGGCACGGGATACGGGGCCGGCCCGGCCTCACCGAGCGCCGAGCAGCCGCCGCCCGCCCGGCCGCCCGCCGACGCCCCCGCCGGCACGAAGGCCCCGGCCGACGGCGCCGCCGACTCCGCGCCGGAGCCAGCGCCCGCGACCGTGACGGTCACGACGGCGGAGTCCGAACTCGGCACGATCCTCGTCGACGGAAAGGGCCGCACGCTCTACGGCTTCACCAAGGACAAGCCGGGCCAGGCCACTTGCGACGCCGACTGCATCGCGGTCTGGCCGGCCCTCATCTCCCCGGCCGATGTCACCGCCGACGGCGCCGCCGACCCCGCGCTGCTCAAGGAGACCAAGCTGAGCGCGGGCGCGGAGCAGGCGGTGTACGGCGACTGGCCGCTGTACTACTACGTGGGCGACGTGACCCCCGGGGACGTCAACGGCCAGGGCCTGGACGGCGAGTGGTTCGTGATCGCGGCGGACGGCAAGCTGATCAAGAAGGAGGCGGAGACGGTGGTTTGAGGCCCTGTCCCCTCTTGTCCTCTCGCCGCGTCGTCACTCGCAGGCGACGCCGTCGCCGTCCCGGTCGAGGTGGCGTCCGTATCCCGGGTCACCGGAATGGATGGGAGCGGCACCAGCGGCACGTACCGCAGAACAGTTGGCGTAGTAGGTGCTCCCCCCGGAACCTCCGGAGCCCCCAGAGCCCCCGGAGCTGCCTCCACTGCCTCCGCTGTACGGCTCGCAGCCGACGCCGTCACCGTCCCGGTCCAGATGGCGCCCGTAGCCCGGATCGCCCTCGTGCACAGGTGCCGCCCCCGCCGCTCGCGCGGCAGCGCAGTTCGCGTACGACACCTTCGGTGCGGCAGGTGCCTTGGTCGGAGTCGGCTTCGGCGTGGGGGTGGGCTTCGCCACGGTGATCCGTACGACGGCGGTCCCGCTGAGCGAGGCGTCTCCCTTCACCTGCACGCGGTACGTGAACTCGTCCTCGCCTCCGAAGCCGGGCGTGGCGGTGTAGACGATGTCGGTCCCGTCCACCGTTGCCGTGCCGTGCGCCGGAGCAGTGTCCACGGTCAGGGTGAACCCCTCAGCGCCGAGAGCGGTCTCGAGTTCCTGGGGAGTGCCGCCGTCCTGGGCGAGGGTGTCGTTGTCCAGTACGGCCACGACGATCTCGTTGCCCGCATCTGCACTCTCCTCGTCGTCGACGAGGTCGAGGACCGGCGTGGCCGAGGGGGTGGGCGTTTCCCGCGCAGCAGCACTGGACGTTGCGGCGAGGGGCTTCACATCGTCACTGTCCCCGCCGCACCCGGTAACGGCCACACCCAGGACTGCGGCAACAGCTATGGCTCGACCGCGCGCTTTTCGTATGGACATGTGTGCCCCCAAGGCCGATGAAGCGGAACCGAAGGTACCGAGCATGGCACTTGGGTGAGGGAAATGTGCAGGAGTGGCGGAACTCGTGATGGTTCTGCGTGGGGCCCCGATGTGGGTCGGGACTGTGGGTGCCGGAATCGAGCCGGCCGGACGCGTACCACGGATCTGCCGGAGCTGCGGTTGTGCCCATAAGGGAGGCACGACGCCTCACGCGCGCAGGCCGCCCAGGAACTCGCGTACCGCAGCGGCGAATCCCGCCGGGTCCGTCTCGTGCACCGTGTGCCCGGCCGGGAGCCGGGCGAGTGTGGTGCCGGGGCGGCGCGCGGCCATCTCCTCGGCGTGTGCGGCGCTCAGGACGTCGCTGCGGGCGCCGTGGACCAGGAGTGCCGGGCAGTCGGCCGCGAGCCAGTCCTCCCAGTGGTCCCCCTTGAGCCGCTGCTGCGAGAGCACCATGTCTTTCGGCTCGAAGGCCAGACCCCACCCGTCGGCGTACTCGCGTATCGCGTCCCCCAGATAGCGCGCGGACTCTCCCAGCCCCTCGATCAGCGCCGCGCGCGTCGGCGCCCGGTGCGGCCAGGACAGGCAGAACGACAGGTCGTCGTCGACCTGCGCGCCGATGTCCTCGATGACCAGCGCGCGCACCAGCTCGGGCCGCCGGGCCGCGAGCTGGTAGGCGTTGACACCGCCGAGCGAGTGCCCGAGCACCACGACCCCGCTGAGCCCGAGGTGGTCGAGCAGTGCCGCCGCGTCCCGTACGTACGCCTCGCGAGAGAAGTCCCCCGGCCGGTGCGAACGGCCGTGGCCGCGCTGGTCGAGCGCGATCACCCGCCACGCGGGCGCGAGCGATGCGGCCAGGTCCGCGAACGTGCGGGCCTCGCCGAAATGCCCGTGCAGCGCGAGCAGCGGCAGCCCCGGACCGCCGAAGTCCAGGTACGACAGCCGGTGGCCGGCGGCGTCGAACGCGCGGCGGGAGGGCCCCTCCGCGGTCGGCCCGGGCAGGGACCGGCCGAGCCGTGCTTCGACCCGGCCGCGCAGCAGCCCGTACTCCTTCGCACGCCGCAGCGGCCGCCCGACCGGTCTGGGGACGATCCGCCGGCCGGTCACCGTCTGCCCGTCGCGGAACTGGTCGCGGGTGAGGTCGACCTCGACGCCGCTCGGCAGCACGTTCCACCAGTGGTGGCCGTGCTGCTCGCCGCCGAGAAATACCGCGCCCAGCACGAGATCACCGCCGAGGACGTCGTGCACGACCAGGGCGGTGACATCGCAGTGCCCCCAGGACGGATTGTCCTCGCTCCAGGCCGCGCGCTCCACGTCGTCGGGCGAGCACGTGTCGGCGGCCCAACTGGCGCGCAGCGCCGCCTCGATGTCGGTCAGCGTGATCGCAGTCATGGCCGCCAGCATGACGGTACCCACTGACAACGGCCCCGGCCGTGTGGACGTCGCCAGGTCCGCCCCAGGGGGCGGCGGCGTCCGACCGTCCCGGCTCAGGCCGCCGTGATCGCGGCCGCACCGCTCATGACCTGCACGCTCTCGTCGAGTACGTCCGTGGCGGGGACGCGGTCCGGGCGGTAGTCCGCCAGTTCCTCGCAGGCGCGGCCGCCGACGATCTCCCGCGCGGCGAGCAGGCCGAGCGCCGGTGCCAGGGTGACACCGCTGTGCGTGACGACCGTGTAGAGGCCCGCAGTCGCCTCCGCGCAGCCGACGAGCGGCAGCCCGTCCGCGGGCACGGGACGCACCCCGAGCCGTACGCCCGCCATTCCGGCGGCGCGCAGCGGCGTGAACACCTCCCGGCCCAGACGGTGCAGCTCCTGCTCCAGCGCCGGGTCGGCCCGCCGCGCCGTGTCCGAAGCGTTCGAAGGGTTCGAAGCGTTCGAAGCGTCCACCGCGTCCCTCGTGTCCGTCGCGCCCTCGGCATCCGGCGGCAGCATGGCGTCCACCGGCCACGAGATCGACACGACCCGGCCGTCGGGCGCGGGCCGCAGGTCGACACCGGGCGTGGCCAGGATCGCGCCGAGCTGCTCGTGGTCCGGCAGCCGTGTGCTCTCGCCCACCAGCCCGGGCACCCGGTTCAGCGGCAGCGACGCACCCGCCAGCGCGGCGATGCGCCCCGCGTCCGGGCCCGCGCAGTTGACCACCCAGTCCGCCTCGAACCGGCGTCCCTCGGCCACCACGCCGGTGACGCGTCCGCCCGTGCGCAGCACCTCCGTGACACGCAGCCCGAAGCGGATGTCCGCGCCGCCCAGAGCCGCCCGGTCGAGCAGCCGCCGGGTGAACAGCGGGGCGTCGTACCAGCACGCGTGCTCGTGGACGACGAGTTCGTCGGCCCGGCAGGCGTCCGGGGAGACGCCCGGCGCCAGGTCGGCCAGTTCGGCGGGGTGCGCGGAGCGGCAGGCGTGGCCCCAGTCCCGCAGCCGCTCGGCCCGCTCGCGGATGACGTGCTGCTCCTGCTCGGTGTGGCCCCACTGCACGAGGGGCGCGGGGTGGCGCCAGTCGGCTCCGCCCAGTTCCTCGCCGAGCCGCTGGTGCAGCTCGGCGCCGCGCCGGTTCAACGCGTAGTAGCTGAACGGCGTCTTGAGGTGGGTGACGTCGATGGAGAAGGTGGCGCTGGACGTTCCGGCGGCCGGGCCACCGGCGTCGATCACGGTGACGTGGGCACCGGCCTGGGCCAGATGGTGCGCCACGGAGGCGCCGAGTACGCCGGCTCCGACGACGAGGACACGAGGCATGGGTCTTTCCTTTGCGGTACGGGAAGGAAGGGCGGCCGCCGGGGCGGGGCGATGCCGGGGGGCGGGGACAGGTGCCGGAGGAGCCCGCACCGGCACCATGGCATACGTGACAAATGGGGCAGCGTGGGGCGTGGCGCGGCGCGGGAAGGGGTGGCGGGCACGACAGTCGAGGCCGAACCCGTCCCGTGCCCGCGCCTGGACGCGCCGCGCTGCCGGGAGCGGTCCGGCTGCCGGTCAGCGGACCTTGCCGAGAAAGGCCCGGGTGCGGGCGTGACGGGGCGAGCCCAGCACATCGGCCGGGTCGCCCGACTCGACGACGACACCGTCGTCCATGAACACCAGCGAGTCGCCCACCTCGCGGGCGAATCCCATCTCGTGCGTGACGACGATCATCGTCATCCCGTCCTGGGCGAGCCCACGCATCACATCGAGGACCTCGCCCACGAGCTCGGGGTCCAGCGCGGAGGTCGGCTCGTCGAACAGCATCAGCTCGGGCCTCATGGCCAACGCCCGGGCGATCGCGACGCGTTGCTGCTGACCGCCCGACAACTGCGACGGGTAGGAGCCGGCACGGTCGGCCAGTCCGACCCGGGCGAGCAGGGACCGCGCACGCTCCCCGGCCTCGGCCCTGGACTCCTTCCTGACCTGGACCGGGGCCTCCATCACGTTCTCCAGCGCCGTCATGTGCGGGAACAGGTTGAAGCGCTGGAAGACCATGCCGATGCCACGCCGCTGCCGCGCTATCGCCGCGTCGGTGAGCTCGTGGACGCGGCCGTCGCGCTCCTCGTAGCCGATGAGCCTGTCGCGCACGTACAGCCGTCCGGCGTCGATGGTCTCCAGGTGGTTGATGCACCGCAGGAAGGTCGACTTGCCGGATCCGGACGGACCGACCAGGCACATCACCTCGCCCGCGGCGACGGTCAGGTCGATGCCCTTGAGCACCTCCGTCCGGCCGAAGCTCTTGTGGACACCCTCGGCACGCACCACGGGTGCTGCGGTGGTCGTCATCGGTCCTCCTGCGGCACGGGCTTCGGGCGTACGGGCTCCTGCGGCGAAGTCCCGCGGCCGGCGAGGGCGGTGCGTACGCGCTGCAGCGGAGTCGGCGGCAGATCGCGGCTCGCCCCGCGTCCGTACCGGCGTTCCAGGTAGTACTGGCCGACGCTGAGCACCGACACGGCCAGCAGGTACCAGGCGCAGGCCACCGTCAGCAGCGGGATCTGCTGGAAGTTGCGCGAGTAGATCGCCTGGATGGAGGTGAGCAGTTCGGGCACGGCGATCACCGAGACCAGGGAGGTGGTCTTGAGCATGGAGATCACCTGGTTGCCCGTGGGCGGGATGATGATGCGCAGCGCCTGCGGCAGCACGATGCGCCGCAGGGTCTGGCGGCGCGTCATGCCGAGCGCGTGCGCCGCCTCCGTCTGGCCGTCGTCCACGGAGGCGATGCCGGAACGGACGATCTCCGCCATGTACGCGGCCTCGTGCAGCCCGAGGCCGAGCAGCGCGGCCGACGTCTGCGTCACCAGCGTGTTCGTGTCGAACTCGACGAACGTCGGCCCCCACGGCACCCCGAGCCCGACCTGCGGGACGATCGCGGCGAGGAAGTACCAGAACAGCAGCTGGACCAGGAGGGGTGTGCCGCGGAACGCCCACACGTAGACCCAGCTCAGCCGGGACAGCAGCGGGTTGGCGGACCGGCGCATCACGGCCAGGACGACACCCCCGGCGACACCGATGACCATGGCGGCCGCCGTCAGCCAGAGCGTCGTGGCCAGACCTTCGAGGACGACGGGGGCGAAGAGGTGGTCGCCGACCGTCGCCCACTGCATCCGCTCGTTCGAGGCCCATCCCTCGACGAGGAAGACCACAAGGAACAGGAGTGCAGCGGAGGCGAACCATCGGCCCGGCCGGCGCACCGGCACCGCGTCGATCCGCCTGCGGCCCGCGCTCGTCTTGACCACAGGGGCGGTGCGGAGCGTGGACTCGCTCATGCCGTCGCGCCGCCGTTCACCGTGACCCGGTCGAGAGCCCCCGACTCGACGTCCCAGCGCCGCAGGATCTCGCCGTACGCACCGTTGTCGACGAGCTTCTGCAGGGCCAGCCGCACGGCCTCGACCAGGTCCTTGTCCTGCTTGTTCACGAGGATTCCGTACGGCAGGAAGCGGTAGGGCTCACCGACCTGCTCCAGTTGGCCGTTCGACTGCCCGGCCTGGTACGCGACGGTCGGGGTGCCGCCCACGAAGGCGTCGGCGCGGCCGGTGGACAGCGCCTGGAAACAGCCGACGGAGTCGGGGAAGACCAGCGCCTTCGCGGCGGGCTTGCCCGCGGCCTCGCACTTCTTCGCCTGCGCCTCGATGTCCTCGACCTGCGCGGTGCCGTTCTCGACGGCCGCCGTCCTGCCGCACAGATCGTCCAGGGAGGCGATCGACTTCGCGTTCTTCTGCTGCACCAGGATGGCGCTGCTGGTCTTGAAGTAGTCGACGAACGTGACGTGCTGCCGCCGTTCCGGTTTGTCGAGCATGGCCTGGATGGCGAGGTCGTAGCGGCGGGACTGGACGCCGCCGATGATGCTGTCGAAGCTGGCCTTGGAGAACTTCACCTCGACGCCGAGCACCTGCCCGATCGCCCGCATGAGCTCCGGCTCCATGCCGACCAGCGTCTTGTTGTCCGGACCGAGGGAGACCAGAGGCGGATAGTCGTCGCCCTCCGCGACGACCAGCTCGCCGGAGTCGCGCACCTTCTTCGGCAGCAGCGCCGCGAGCTTCGGGTCCTTCTTCTGCGCGGCGGCCTGACCGGACGGCGCTGCGGAGCCCGGCCCGGTCGCACCGGCCGACGGTGTGCCGCCGCACGCCGCCAGCAGCGGAAGAAGTCCGGCCAGCGCCACGCCGGCAGCTGCGGCGCGCCTCGTGCGACGGGCTCGGAGCCCCGGGAGCCGTATGTCCATGGCGGTTGCCTTTCGCTGGTCGGCCGGCCAAGTGATGGCCGGTTCCTGCCGCTTGATGCCGCTCAATCTGCGACAGTCGAACCGGCGGCACAAGATGAAACAGAACGAACATTGCCGCACACATTGTTCAGCTGACCTGTTGCTCGGCTCCCGCCGCGTACCCTCGCCCACCTGCGCGGTGAACCGTCGAGCGCTCGACACGCCCGCACGGCGGGGAACTTCACCGAGAGCGACCTCTGGCGGCGACATCGGAGCGGTTGTTAAGTTCGGCTGATGCTGACCCCGACGCAGTTGCAGGCGATCCGCGATGTGGTCGCCACCGGTTCACTGCGCACCGCCGCCCGCCGCCTCGGCTACTCCCCGTCCGCCGTCTCCCAGCAGATAGCCTCGGTGGAACGGGCCCTCGGCGTGCCGCTCTTCGAGCGCTCGCCGCGCAGTGTCCGGCCGACCGCCGCCGGCGCCCAGCTCGCCCGGCGGGCGGCACGACTGCTCGCCGACCTGGAGGCCGCAGAGGACGAGATGCGCTCCTTCGCCGCGGCCGAACGCGGCCGGCTGCATCTCGGCAGCTTCTGGTCAGCGGGCTTCCGCCTGATGCCGGCCGTCCTCACCGAGTTCCTGCGCGACCGCCCGCACGTCGACGTCCGCTACGAGGAGGGCGACCCGCCGGTCACCCTGCCCGCCGTCGCGGAGGGCCGGCTCGACCTGGCCGTGATCTTCGAATACGGGACGGTGCCGCGCAACGACCCGCCCGACCTGGAGCGGACGCTGATCCTGGAAGAGCCGCTGTACGTCCTCGTGCCCAAGCGGCACCGGCTGGCCCGCCGCAAACGCATCCAGGTCAGCGACCTCTCGGCGGAACGCTGGATCTGCTACCGCGAGGACACGGACGCGGCCCGCTCCCTCTTCCACATCTGTGCGGCGGGAGGCTTCCGCCCGGAGGTCATCTTCCGCACGAACGACTACAACCTCCCCTTCGAGCTCGTACGCAACGGCCTCGGCGTCGCGATCGTCCCCGAACTGGCCCTGAGCAAGTCGGAGGACGTCCACCTGATACGCCTGGCCAACCCCACGCACGTACGCCGCGTGTTCGCGGTCCGCCGGTCGGGCGACCCGAACCCGTTCCTGGACCAGGCGGTCGAGGTGCTGCGGGCGGCGGCGACGACGATCGACGAGGCGGTGTCGGAGGCGGGGGAGATGCCGACGGCGGTGTGACGGGCGGCTGCGGGGGGCGCCGGGTGAGGGAGCGGGTGGCCGACGTGCTCGGTCACCGCCGGCCGGTCGCCTGCTCCCCGGCTGTCGGTGGCGCCTGGCAGTCTTGACGCGTGCTGATCCAGGGATACGACGAAGACCCGCTGGTCGCCGGGGAGGAGCTGCTCTCCCTGCCGGGGTTCTGGGCCACCCACCTCCTGTGGCTGTGCGAGACGGACGACGAGGACGACGAACCGTCCCCCGAGTGGTTCGGCGTGGACGCGGCCGACGCGGACGCGGCGTACGAGACGGCCATGGACCAGGATCGCTGGCCGGTTTTCCGGATCCCGTTCGCCGACGGTCACACCGCGGCGGTGGTCTACCGCAACTTCCCCGACGACTTCGGCACCGAGTACGTCGTCACCCACCCGGACTGGGGGCGACTGGGCCACCTCGCCACCCTCGACGGCCACCAGGCGGGACCGGGTCTCGCCTGGCGGGAACTCGTCCACATCGCGCACACCCCTGACACGACCGCCCCGGGCGTCCACGACCCGCACGCCCGGCTGTTGCTCCTGCTGCCGGCGCTCGGCGACGCGGATCTCCCCTCAGAGGCGCGGGACATGGTCACCACGGCGCTTCTCCACATGGGCGCCCCGGCGGCGCAGGCACCGCGTGTGGCGTCGGCCTTGTTGTCCGACCACCCACTCTGGGGCCCGGCCGAGTGGACGCTGACCGCCGCGTCACCGCTCAGCGGCACCGAGGAGTCCTTCAGGGGCATCCTGTGCTGCGACGAGCCGATGAGCCCGCGCTGCGGGATACGCCTTGCCCACGGCATCACGCGCGAGCAGAACGAGCGCCTGGCACGGGCGTTGGGGACGTGGGCGCGGGGATAGGACGACCGCCGGTACGGGGTGCGGTGCCGACGCTCTTCACGACTTGCGACCGTTCGGCGCGGGCGCCCGCAAACGGCGGACGTCACGCACGAGGGTGAAGCAGGCGGCGAGGACGAACACCACCCCCGCGCCCACCCACCAGGCGGATGAGCCCGCCTGGTACTCACGGACGGCGCCGACGAGGAGGAGGGAGGTGGCGAGTACGCCGAGGACGGAGATGCACGCGCTGATGCGGTCTGCCACAGGTCGATTGTGGAGCACGCCGGCACTCGGTTGCGCCCGGCCTTCGGATCAGCGGTCCTCTCAAGGCGCTATTCGATCACCAATGTGCCGGTGCGGAGGATGTCGTGGTTGGCGAACAGCCCGTCGAGACGCATGCTGCGGGTCAGTACCGCCGTCCATTTCGCTTCCGGAAGGTCGCGGTAGGACAGGGCGCGGCACATGCGGGCGCGGATGCACTGGGTGAGGACCCAGCGCGCCTGCGCCTGGCCGGTGGGCCTGTTGGAGTACATGCTCATCGCCAGGCGCCACACGTGGTCTCCCGTGGCGTTGTCCGGGCCGACGACGCCGACGATGGCGATGTCGCCCAGGCCGCGCCGGTCGCTGGACTGGGTGGTGTACGCGACCAGAAGGCCGTGCAACGGGAAAACGGTGAGCCGGCTGACGGCGGTGACGTGGAGAGCGGGCATGGCGGCTCCGGTCCGAGGGGACGCGTGGCCGCCGGTCGGGCGGCCACGCGGTGAACGGGGCGGTTACTTGCCGCCGCAGCCGCCACCGTCACCACAGCAGGCCGGTGGGTTGCAGGTCGCCGTGTCCCACAGCTCGTGGTCGACCATGAACCCGGCCTCTTCGATCGCGGCGACGGAGGCCCGCATCTGCGCGCCGTCGAAGAGCTGCGGCTCCGAGAACGGGTTGTGATGGATGAACCGGCCGAACCGCTCCTGGCACCAGGCGGCGTACTCGCGCGTGTGCAGCATGAAGGCGTGCCAGCCGGGGTCCACGGCCTGGGACGGTGACAGGCCCGAGTCGCGGTGGGCGGACATGTGGAGGAAGGCGAGCGCCTGATCCATGACGCGTTCGGCCCGCTCGCGGGTGATCCCCTCTTCCTGGACGAGGAATGCCACGAGCCGGTCGAAGAGCTCCGGCTCGACGAGGCTGCGGCCACGGGCCAGTTCTGTTGCGAGAGCGGTCATGCGATGCTCCTTCGATACGTGCTCGGCACGCGGCTCACCCGCGCGCCGTGGTGCGTGTCGGGCTCCTGCCGGGGAGCCCGACACCGTCCCGGACCGGTCCTGCCAGGGCGCTTGGTACGGGACGGGGCTGGGCCGCGGGCGATCGGCGGCACCCGCGTACGTCTCATGGGCAGGCGTAGACGTCGGTGTCGAGGACGTGGGCGCCTTGCTGCCCGGTGGCGCGGCCGACGAACACGGCACCGGTGGTCAGCGGTTTGCCGCACGCGTAACAGGCGCGTCCCGCGTAGGCCTCCCAGGACAGCGCAGCAGCCGGCGGGATCGGCACGTCGGCGCAGCGGGCCGGTGATGCGCCGCTGGTCATTTCGCCTCTCGCGGCCATGTTGCGCCGGAGTACTCGTGCGAGTGGTTGCCGGGATGTCCGGGTGGCAACGTGCAACAGCGGACTGGCGCGTCAGGCTTCGGATACCAACACAGAGCGAGGCCCGCCGGGCGCGTGACGGTGTGTGCGTCCATGACGAGGACGGTAGGAATCCGATCGCGGTCGGCGCGCGCCGATTGCCCCGGATTGCGCGCCCCGGCAGCAGGTTGGTGTGAGTTGCTTACGTGGTCTGCAGCTGGGCCCGAGCCCGAGCAATCAGGCGGTGCGCCTGTGGCCCGTAGGCCGACGCGCTGTGCAGTCCGTCCCACACTCGCCCGTACAGCGCAAGGTCTTCGGATGAGTCGTAGGACAGCTCGGTATTGATGGTCTCGACGATGACCCGCTTTTCGTCGAAGATCCAGAACCCGTGTTTCGGAGTCATCGGCAGCCTTGCGCCGAACGGCACGATGCCCAGCTCCACCGTGCTCATCCCGATCAGCCCGACGAGCCGATCGAGCTGGCCTGTCATCACGTCCTGCGGGCAGATCAGCGCATGCAGGACGCCCTCCCACATGAGGACGCGGAATACTTTCCCAGGCTCGTACAGCACCGCTTGCCGACGCATGCGACCGGCGACTGCCTGGTCCGTGTCCCGAGGAGAGCGCATCAGGGAAGCGTTCTGGAGCAGAAGGTGCCGCGCGTAGTCAGGTGTCTGGAAGAGGCCTGGGATCACGGTCGCCTCGTAGCCACGCATCGTCTTAGTGCGCTGGTACTCCACGACATACCGGTCCTGCACCGGCCGGTGTCCCGCTGCGAGTTGTCGCCGCCACGACCGCTGCTGGGACTCCAGTCCGCGCAGGCGGGACTTCAGGTCGCCTGCCTGCCCAGGTGCTCCTACAGCGGCTGCCCAGGCATCCAGGTCGGCCTCGCTCGCCGTCTGCTTCCCGGTCTCCAGTCGGGACACCTTCGACCGCTGCCATCCGAGGCGCTCCGCAAGGCCCTTGCCGGTCAGGCCGGTGTCCTCGCGGAGCTCACGCAGGCGTAGGCCGAGGGCGACGCGCGCGTTCTGGAAGTCCGTGCTGCTCACATGGACGAACGTACCCGGGCCCACACCTCGGCAGTAGGGGCGGCAACGGCCCAGGCGGCATCACGGGCCCGGCATGCGGCGAGCACGGGCTCCTCCTCCTCGATCACTTCGACACCGGTCGTGGTGTCCGCTTCGTCGATGTGCATGCGGATCAGGGTTCGCGAGTCGAATAGCCAGAAGTCCCAGTCCGGGAGGCCAAGCCGATCGGCCTCGGTGCGAGCGAGAACACGGATGTCCTCTCCCGCTTCCACGTTGGCGGCGGCGGTTGCCATGAGAAACCGCTGTCCGTCGGTGGGCGGCTGATCGATGATTCGGACCCGGGAAAACGTGGCTCCGCCCGCCGCCTTGGCTCGGACGTTCGCGTTCCACGGATGATCCGGCTCCGGCTGCGGATCCATGCCCTTCAGGAATGCCTGGAACCGAGCGCCCGCGCGGTCGGTTGCGTAGCCACGGCGGGTCTCCAGGCGGAAGGCAGTGCGCTCGAACTCGGAGAAGAGATGGGTGATCTCCTCGAAGGGGATCAAGGGAGGCACGTCACTCCTTCGGGGCGAAGCGGGTCAGCAGCTCACGGGGAATGACGACGAAGGTCTCCTGTTCGCCGACGTCCCGCAGTTGGGCCAGATGCTCGGGATCGGTGAGCTGGTCGCCCTGGACCACGATCTGTCCTGTCTCCTGGATCTCGTAGAGCGTGGGGCAGTTGCCGTGTTCGGACGTCGTGCCGATGAACCTGAGCGTCACGTTGGGCTCCGTTCTCGCTGGTCGGGACACCAGCATGCGGTCAACGGGCAGACGGCGGGGTCCGGTTGCGCGAGATTGCTCCATCCCGGTCGGCCACCGCGGATTGCGTGCAACTTGGCCCCGGACGAGGAGGACACACCCCGGGGCGCGGGGCAGGTTGCGATTCGTCGCCCACTGCCACATTGCAGAGTCGGGAGGCGAGGAGGAACCGCTGCCCTTCGGTGGTCTGCCCGACACCTCAGTCTGCTTCGTGAAAGCCGCTGAGTGTGGCCGCTCCAACAAACACTCGCCAAGGCTCATCGCGGACGGTGAGAACAGGCCCCTCAGGTCGCTTCGAGTCACGCACGAACGTGGCTTGACCGACCCTCGCGCACTCCAGGCACTCTGTCGTGTTTCCGCCGCTGTAAGACGACTTGAACCAGGTGGGCGGCTCGGCGTGTGACCGTAGTGTCGGCATTACAGCTCCTTGCGAATGCGATGGATCAGGGATGACGAGGCTTCCATGTCCAACGCTTGTGCGCGCAGGTACTCGAACGCAAGTCTGTATCGCTCCAGTTCCCTTTCGGTCTCCATGAACAGCGAGCCAGTGTGCAGGTCGACGTAGACGACATCGAGTGAAGGATCGGCCGCACCAAGGATGACGAAGCTGCCCAACGCTGCGGCGTGAGCCCCCTTGGAAAACGGCAGCACCTGGAGCGTGATCGGGGTGGTTTCGTTCGCTTCAAGGAGGCGGCCGAGCTGGTCCTTCATGACCTCCGGCGATCCCACCACGCGTCGCAGAACTGACTCGTCAAGGATGGCCCAGAGGTGCGGAGGCTTGGGCCTGGCGAGGATCTCCTGCCGCTTCATGCGGATGCCGACGAGCCGGTTGATCTCATCTGGTTCAAGGCGCAGTTCATTCGCCTGCTGCAAGGCGGTGCTGTACGCCCGGGTCTGCAGGAGGCCCGGAACGTAGACGCAGGAGAAGTGGTCCTCGCGGACCGCTTCGTCTTCCAGCGTGAGCAGCAGGTTCATGTTCTCCGGGATGGAATCTGCGATGGAGTTCCACCACCCTTGCTGTTTGGCATCCTTGGCCAACCCGACAACGGTCGTACGTTCAGCCTCGCTTGCCCCGTACTCGCGGCAGAGAGCATCCACGATGGGCCACTTCACAGGGCCGGCCTGAGTTTCATACCGGCTCACGGTCGCCTTGGACACGCCAACGAGTTGGCCGGCTTCTTCCAGCGTCATACCCGCGCGAGCTCGGAGGTTTCGCATGGCTGCGCCGAGCTGGCGGCGGCGAGTCGTAGTCCTCGATGACACGGTGCTGTCCTTCACTTTCGGGCGCCAATCAGGCTATGCAGCATGGTCCTTGGTGCCAGCCAATTCACCCGATCGAGTCTTGTGAGAAGTTACATGGAGAGACTTCTCACTGTCATACTCGGTGACCTAAGGTCACGCAGCGTCGCCGTGGATGCGGTGGGCGCAGCGCTGCTGTCCTCTGGGAGGGAGTCTCACTTTGACTTTCGAGGAAGACTGCGAGTCAAGGCTTCGCTGTGTCCTGCCCTTTGACGCTGTGCCGGATGAAGTGAGCCTGCTGCGGAAGGCGATCCGGCCAACACTGGTCCGCTGGGGTGCCCGGCACACAGTGGATGAAGTCCAACTTGTCGTGACTGAGCTCGCGACCAATGTGATTAAGCACGCGGGTGAGCGCACGCCGGCAACGCTCGTCCTCGAGTCCCGTGGCAATCGTCTTCGGGTGGAGCTGCACGACAAGAGCGGCGTCATGCCGACGGCTGGGAGACCAGCATCCTGTGATGCCGAATGCGGGCGCGGACTCCACCTTCTGGCATCGATGTCTGCCGACTGGGGCGCGTTCGCCACGGGGGACGGGTAAGGCGGTTTGGTGTGAACTATCCGTTATGGGAGATGCAGTGACCAGCCGAGTGCGACGTGCTTCGGCGGTTCTCGACACCTATCGAGAAGTGCTCGGCGTTAGTGCGGCCTCGGCTCGACTTGTGCGCTCACGTGTAAACCAGGAGGCAGCCGCCACGCTGATCGCAGATCTCTTGGTCTGGCTGACGGTGCAGGGAGATGATCCCGACGACGTTCTCCTTCGTGCTCAGTAGCTCTACGAGGCACCGTGAATGCTGACGCCGTGCATTGCTTCGCGGAGATCAGCGGGAGTACGCCACGTCTTGCCGGCATGGCTTCGGTGGCACATGCGATGGCAGTTCGCGCACAGGAGGGCCAGATCGTCCAGTCGCGTCTCGCGAGGCCCGATTGCGTGGAGAGGTGTGACGTGGTGCACCTCGACGTAGCCAACGCCAAG
Source organism: Streptomyces sp. NPDC049597 (assembly GCF_040675505.1). Classification (NCBI taxonomy): domain Bacteria; kingdom Bacillati; phylum Actinomycetota; class Actinomycetes; order Kitasatosporales; family Streptomycetaceae; genus Streptomyces; species Streptomyces sp. NPDC049597. The sequence continues at coordinate 773,241 of NZ_JBFAOY010000001.1, read as the reverse complement.
AGGCCCGTACGTCGTGCCGAAGTCGAAAGAGCACACCTCGCACGCGATGGGCTGCTTCAGCCTTCGGATCTGCCGCAGCTTGAGCTCGCGCAGCCCGCGGTCTCGCTCTCGGTAGAGGGCCAAGCGGACAAGCAGTCGGCCTTCAAGGGAGCTGAGCTCGCCGCTCTCGTCCGTCTCATCCGGTTGTGGAGGGATTCTGTGCAGCTCGCCGCTGTCCATTACGTGCCGCAAGGCGCGAGCGGCTGCCAGTATCGCGTCTGGACGTTCCAGGTAGTCGGCGACGATCTTCTGAGTGGGACGTCCGCCCTTGGTCGTCTCACCAAGGTGGTCGGGGTGGGCGGTCACTATGTCAGTGGTCTTACGGCTGACGCTGTTAGGCGAGCGGAACCGGGGGTCGGCGACGGCGTCTTCGTGGAGCGGAAGCGAGCGCAACAAGCCGGACAGCTCAACCACGCGCGAATCCTGCTGACGCAGTTCGCGCCAGCCGTTGTCTACCACGAGCGCCAGCGCAAGCAAAAGCTCGTCCCGTACCCAAGGGGTCTGTGCCATGCGCAGCATCGTATAAATGTTCGTCTGGTGTGGGGAGTGTCTGAAGACGTCGGAGGATGCCTCACACTTGTGAGGCGTTGTCAGTGGGGTCTGTCACCCTCTGTGATGGCTGGTGGCACAGGGCGCCAGCGGGTACGTGTTCAAAGGAGGGTGCATGACCAGCACTGAGACGGAGTTCACCTCTATTGAGATCTGTGCTGGGGCCGGCGGGCAGGCCATCGGCTTGCACGAAGCGGGTTTCAAGCACCTCGCTCTCGTCGAGATCGACAAGCACGCGGCCCAAACGCTTCAGCGGAACATCGACGCTCAGGAGTCGTGGAGCTGGGAGAAGCAGCACTGCGATCTCCTCGGCATGGACGTGAAGGACTTCAACCCCGACAAGCATCTGGCTAAAAGCGGCAAATTGCTCAAGCGGGACGGTCTCGATCTCCTCGCCGGCGGTGTTCCCTGCCCTCCCTTCTCCCATGCGGGTAAGCAGCTGGGCAAGGACGACGAGCGTGACCTCTTCCCGTTCATGCTTGAGCTCGTTGAGCGGCTGAATCCGCGAGCGGTGATGATCGAGAACGTGCGCGGGCTTATGGACCCGAAGTTCTCCGACTACCGCGACTCGATCATGGCGAAGCTCCAGGGGGGTACGTACCGCGAGGAGGACGGGAGCGTCGTCAGCGATCCCGGGCTCGGCTACACCGTCTGCAAGTGGGGTGTTCTGGAGGCCAGTGACTTTGGAGTCCCGCAACTCCGCCCGCGAGCCATTCTGGTGGCCATCCGAAACGATGTCCTCAAGGACGTGAAGTACGAGTGGCCGACGCCGACTCACGAAGAGCCGGTCAGTGTAGCTGCGGCGCTCGACGCCACGATGGAGGAGCGGTACGAGCAGTACTTCGACGGGCCACGTGGGCAGCAGGCACGCGACGCCCTCAAGCGGTGGCGTGACGCAGCTGCTGAACGCGATCGGGAGCTCAAGGGCAAGGGCGGCGGGATTGCTCCGACCTTGGTAGGCGGTTCCAAGAAGCATGGCGGAGCAGACCTCGGCCCCAGCCGGGCCAAGGCGGCGTGGAAGCTGCTGGGAGTCTCGGGACTCGGCGTTGCCAATGACATCGAGACATGCAAGAAGAAGGAGTCGGAAGACCGCGACCTTTTCGGACCCGATGGGCCGATGCTCACGGTGGAGCAGGCCGCGATCATCCAAGGCTTCCCGAAGGGCTGGATTCTTGATGGCGGCAAGACGGCCCAGTACCGCCAGGTCGGTAACGCGTTCCCGCCTCCCGTTGCCACTGCTGTCGGCAAGTCGATCATTGAGGTGCTGAAGGCGGCTCGGGAACGGGACGCCGAAGGACCGTGATCAGGCCGTGCCCTTGCCTCCCGCAAGGGCACGGCGCCGTTCGACCTCTGCGGCAATGGCAGCCGCGCACTCTGCCGAAGGCTCGTGTTCCCAGAACCGGAGCACGGTCCAGCCAGCTTCCTTGAGACGCTGGTCGGTGTCTCGGTCGCGGGCGACGTTTCGCGCGACCTTATCGGACCAGTAGCCCGGGTTCGTCTTCGGTGCCACGTAGTGCTCAGGGCAGCCGTGCCAGTAACAACCGTCGATGAAGACTGCCAGCTTCACAGGCCGGAAGACGATGTCCGCCGTCCGCCGGAGGTCAGGCAGGGGCTTGGCTGCCACGCGGTAGCGCAGCCCCTGGGCATGGAGCAACCTCCGGACCAGATGTTCCGGCTTGGTGTCCCTGCTGCGGATCGCCTGCATATTCCGGCGACGGGCAGCCGAAGATGCCCATGAGCCCGCGGGCGGCACCCACTCCGCAACTGTCGGCTCGGGCTCCTGGGCCCGAAGGTTCCGTTTCACCATGGAATGAGGGTATCGAAGAGTTTCGTCGTGGAAGAGCGCGGCACTGATCGTCGCATTCTGCCCGGATATCAACTTCCGCTATCACAATTCCCGACCGGGGAATTATCTCGCTCCTCGTGAAATTGTGAAGAGCGGACACCCGTCTCCTGTAAGTCATACGTCCAGGCGCTTTTGATCTCTATCAAGCTCGATCTTCTTGCTCAGCGTCTTGGGGTCGGCAACACGGGGGCAGCGCAGTCAGGCCGTTCATCCAGCGCGAGTGCCCAGTGTGCACCTTCTAGCTCGACGGAGTGCAGGGCGCGTGAAGGGTCAACGCGCTTGACTTTAGCGCTCACGAATTCGCCTTCCCGGGGTACAGGAACTCCGAGTGCCGCCGCGACCTTCCTGTGAGCCGTGTAGTCCCCCATGATCAGGATTCCTTCATCGCGCAGGGCGGATCGGGCTCCACCGTTACCACGAACTCGTTTCATGTAATCCTTCTGCTGCGCCACAGTGCGGATGACGTTCCGGCCGATACGGCGGTTCTGTGCCCGGCGGAACAATTCGTTGAGGCGTTCCTGTCCTGACTTTGATGCGAAAACTGCCTCACGGTCGGTGGGGCTCATGTGTAGCAGGACGTTCTCAGGTAGCTCCGCTTTTTCCCAGAGCCAGAGAATCTTATTACGGTGCGCTGCTTTGACAGTGAGCTTCATGTCGCGGTTATTTCCGCGGTTCAGCCACTCGTCCCGTATGCGAAGGATTCCAGCGCTCCAGCGGCTTTCGTAGTCATTCGCCCAGATGAGAAGACACAGGTGACCAACCGCCTCTGGGGGGATCATCCATCCGCCGAACTGCTGAGAGTACTTGCAGTCCACGTCGATGCCGTTGATCTGGTAGTCCATGTCAATGCCATCGTCGAAACTGAATTCGCGTTGCAGATTGATTTCAACCAGGGTGCCGGCGTGAGTCTTCTCAGTCTTGAACAGAGTTTTCCAGTCGTATCGACCCGTTACCTCGCCGTTGAGGAGTTGATCGATCGTGTCGCGGAGGACTCTTGCGAAGCGCTGACCAGTGGGGTCGAGCTGGTTCAGCCTCCCATAGACCGCTGCCAGTTCAGGGTCATCTTGGAGAAGCGCCTGGGTGTGAATGTTGGTGGCGGCTGACATGTCCAGAGGCAGCAAGAGGGCAGTCCTGTCCGTTGAGTGCGGTGCATGATGTCTCGGATGGGCGGCCGAAGCCTAGCTTCGGCCGCCCATGGGCTGCCCCTAGTTGCCGGCGCGTTTGGCGCGATAGCGCAGCAAGCGGCGTGACGAGTCGTTGGCTGCCCTGGGGGAGATCACGGTGAATGCGAGGATGACCCGTGCGGGATCAGCGATGCCGTGAGGGGCTGCAGCCTTCAATTCGTTGTCCTTGGCGGCTTCGACCACCGCATACAGGAGCACGACGCCAGTGCGGGGGCCAAGCGCGAGCCCATCGGCGGTGGTGCAAGCGGCTCCCTCCTGAGCGCTGTCGATGAGTGCCTGAGCCCAGCGGCGGTGTTCAAGTCCAGAGATGCGGCCAAAAGATGGCTTCCCAAGTTGCCGACTGCGTCGGACGAGGGAGCAGGGGCCGACGCCCAGGAGGCTGGCCTGAATTCGTCTGTCCGCAGTCGTCTGCGGAGCCACGAGCAACCAGTCGTCGACCTTGGCGAGGCCTCCGTCGAGCTGGGTCAGATAGTTCAGGTGCGGCGCGAAGTGGTTGTCGCCCTCCCACTCAAGCTTGCTCATCACGCTGACCAGCGCCGCATGGGAAATGACAGTGGTCGTCCCGCGAAATGTTCTGGTCAGGGGGCTACTGTCGTCCGGCGGTAGAGTCATTGTCCTCGAATCGGCCTCGAAGACGTGAAGTAGTGGCCGCCAGCGTTCTGCGTTACGGCGGATCGCGGCACCATCCAGCGGATAGGCGGCTGGCTCGATCGGTTTTCCAGGTGACCGGATCTCGACGAGTTCAGCATGGTGCATCTTGTTGCGCGCAGAGGGCTTGACCAGGGCCAGGTGCTGAGAAACGAGGGGCAGTACCTTGGCAGGAGTCAGCTGAGGCTCACCGTCGATCATCTCGGCATACTGTGCGAGCTGAGACCGGAATTCTTCCTCGTCCTGGCAGACCGCCTCGAAGGCCTTGTACAGGTCGAGTGATTTGTCCTTGCCGTAGGGCTCTTCTCGGCCTATATAGAGACGGACCAGGTCGCGGTATCCGTCACGGAAGCCAAACCAGCGCCCCATCTGCATCAAGGTGTCAGCCTGTTGGGTCTTGCGGCGGTAGTACGTGACTGTGAGGCCTTCGACGGTGAACCCACGGGAGAGCTTTGTGCCGCCGACGAGGATCTTCCACACGTTCGGCGTCCGGTCGAAATCCAGGTCGGCTTGCTCGTAATCGCGCTCGGTCGCACCGTTCACGATGATGACCGGATTGCCGCCGGAAGTGATGAGCTGCCGCGCGCGACTGATGTGCGGACGCAGGTCGTCGTAGGAAGAGGGGAATGGGAGACCGTCAGCACGTGCTTCGCACACCGGGTGGAAGTCCGACTTGAAGAGGTCCGCTAGGCGGCTGTGCGCTTCAGAACTGCCGTAGGACGAGTGCCACATTGAGTTGATCCGCAGAGCGAGGTTCGCGTGCTCGGCCATCCTCACCGATTCATGGACGAGCATTGTGTGATGGCGGAACCGACTCTCTGGAACCCCTTGAGCGACTCGATATAGCTTGAGGGCGCCGGTGAGTACGAAGGCGTCAATAGCCTCCAGGAGCCGGTCACCTGACTCGCTGTCGATCCCTCGGACGTGCGCTTTCTCCCGAGAGTTGGCGAACGTCGACTCTCTCTCTTCGTTGTCTGAGTTGAGGTCGTGGAAGTCCTGCACGCCCATGTAGCCCGAGGGGCGCGGCAAAGAGAGCAGGAAGTCCCGGGGGAAGATGTCTTCTGCGTCATCGGGAGAGACGAAGACGTTGGCAAACGGCGTAGCGGTATAGCCGACGTACTGTCCTCGTGGAAGCATGCTGAGCAGCTCTGATATGAGGCCGTTGATCGCGGTGCGAGTAACCTTGCCTTCGGCCCACTTCTTCGGGTTGGTGGTGTTGATGGAAGCCTGGTCTGACTCATCATCGATGATCAAGGCCGGGATCTCGCCAAGGATCGGCCCGATCTTCTTGAGGTCCTTCACGAGGTTGGTCAAGACTGACTTGTTCTTCTTGACCACCATGATGCGTGCAGCGGCATGGTGAAGGTTCGCTGGATCATAGAGCGGAAGGGTCCGGTCGACCTTTTCGATATCGAGGGCACGGATGCCCTGCATCAGGCCCCGGTAGTCGTCGTCTCGTGTCGTAAGTCGTTCGACGTCGAACGCCCCGAGCGCCGAAGGCCGGCTGCCGTGTGACACGAACTTATCCGGCCAGTCTTCGTCGTCTTGGTAGTCGATGCCGACGAGGTCATCGAGGTCCGCCGGGTTTGCACCACGCAGGATGTTCTCCCGGCCGATGAGTTCCATGTCGAGACGGCGCTGGGTCTGGCTTCGCAACAGGTTGAGAGTGCCGCCGAGGACGATCACCAGCCTGTAGCCGGCGTCAATGGCCTTGGCTATAACGCCGGTGAAGTTGGCGGTCTTTCCAGATTGTACGTAGCCGACGACGAGGCCTCGGGCGCCGTATTCCTCGGGTTGTGTCGGGTTTGCGAGCCGCTCGACGATACTGTGCGATGCCTCATCAAGACTGGAAACAGCTGCATCGCTCCACCCCTTACTGCGGAGCAGATTCTGATAGGCAGTCCAGTAGAAGGACCGGATCCCCGCAGCGTCCTTGGAGTACCAGGGCTTGAGTTTGTCACTGATGACAACTTGGCGTGGCCCCTTGTCGATGGAGACGGCGGCATCGAGAGCCTTGCGCAGGTCGCTTTCAAAGCCTAGCCGTGAGTAGACCTCGGTGCGCCGTTCGTCGGTACGGGCTGGAGTCGCGAACCACTCGGTGGTCTCGGAGATGTCCCAGGCTGTGAGGGCGCGACACCAGAGCGCTTTGAGGTCCGGGTCCCCGCCCACGAGGCGGTCACGGAACACCGTGAGATCGAGGCTGCAAGGGTCGTCCGTATCGGAGAGGACGCCGGCGAGCTGGGTGAAGTCTCGCGGGCCGCGGCGCATAGCTGCAAGTACGTCGCCATGAAGGTTGAGCAAGTGGTCGGTCATGGTTGTCCCCAGCGGTTACGCGTCAGGCGGTCAGCGGTCAGCGTTGGTGCGATCGAGTTCGCAGCGGGCCGCCGTCAGCAGCACGCTGTTCCACAGCGCCATTTCGTCGTCACGTTGAGCGCTGGAGCGGCCCATCCTGAAGTTCTTTTCAAGTACCAAGTAGAGAAGCCCCTTGAGGACAGGTGCGTCGTTTGAGCCAGCCCGACGGTCACCGTTAAAGGCTTGACGGTATTCCTTGTTGAGACGTACAACGTGACCCTCCCTGTCGATGTCGAAGAAGACATCGAGTGGCAAGCTGTCCCAACGGAAGGTGATCGGATCCTCGCCTTCGAGCTGAGGCAGCTCATCTCTCAGGGTTCGCTTCAGCTTTGGGTCAATTCCCTTGCCGGGAGGGATGACTTCCTTTCGCTGGACCTCGGTGGATCGCCTTGCAGCGTCCCGGTAGGTCGTCTGAGCGGCTGCCAGGTAGGCAGCGAACGAATTACCGGCTTGGTCAGTCGCCTTCTCCAGGCCTCGGGCGAAGGCAGGTGTGACATTTACTCCGTCCTTCTTGACCGTGAGGCTGAAGACGCCATTCGGCCCGGAAGGCAGATCAAGCGAGACGCGCGCCAGGTTGTGGTGCTGTTCAGCACTACGGGTGCCGTTCCACCCGCCGGCCTGTACCAAGCGGTTGTTGCGGTAGATGTAGAAGCCTTGCCGGTCGGCGAGGGGGCCGATACCGCGGAAGGGGACCAGCGGAGACTTCGGCGGCCAGATGTGCGCAGTGAACTCGAGGTTGCCGATGCCTTCAACTGGCGCCGTGTACCGGCGCGGAAACCCAGGCTGACCGGGTATGCGGTAGCCGAAGGGGTCGATGGGCTCGACGCCTCGATGGTCCAGTTCCTCCCGGGTCCGTACGTCCTCGACGACGATGTCGATGTTGAAGCTGTCCTTGGTGAGGAACCGGTGCAAGTACAACCCGAGATGGGTCTCCAGCTTCTCGATGGCGTCGTTGAGGAAGCGGTCTGTCTGGCCAGATGTGATCGTTTCGAAGGCGCGGACTGCGTCCCAGCGAACGATCGTGCCCTGCCAGCCGATCACCCCGTCATACCGGTCTACGAGGTCCTGGCAGTAGCGGGCGTTAACGATGTCGCAGCTGTAGTCGGCCTTAGCCTGTTCCGTGAGCCAGCGACGGCCTGTGGAGGAGCTGCGCTTCGTGCGGCTGATGACGGTGAGTGAGTTGGCGTGGGACAACGACGCTGCCTTCAAGCCTGCCCCGAAGTGGCCAAGGGCATCGTTCGCGTAGCTCTCCCGTCCACCGACGGTCATGGCCACGTCCAGGGCTTCGTCATCCATTCCGCGGCCGTCGTCAATGACAAGGAGGCTCACGAGGCGGTCGTCGTCCCGCAGGAAACTGACCACCACGTTCCGAGCTCCCGCATCGATGGAGTTGTCGATGAGGTCTGCTATGGCGGCTTCGAAGCCGTATCCCTGATGCGTAAGGGAATCGACGTAGCGGGCAGCTGGCGGGAGACGCTTGCTTCCCTGGGTGGGAACCTCGAACTGCCAGTCGGCGGACGGGCTGTAGGGCATAGATGGTGTTCCTCGCGCACACAGGACTGGGCCCGAGGGGGGAGGGGGCGGCCCGTCAGGTCATCAGGTTCAAATGTGACGTTACTGTATGCATCCTGTGAGTGTCAGCAGGGTCTTCAGCCTGAAGGTGAAGGGCTTTCTGACGAGGTTTCGAAGCGTCGGCCGAGGCTTGACCGATTCCGAGAGGCCTTGGACTCTTCAATGATCGCGACCTTCGCGAGAACCTAGGGCGAGGCCTAGGCTCCGTGGCACTCCCCATAAACACGCCCCGACCCGCACCAGCACCCCGCTCCCCGCGCCGGCGGCCACGCAGCAGCCCGCCCCCGGGCCGCCAGGGTCGTCGCGTACTGGGGGAGCAGGGAGGCGTTCGACGGGGAGGACGCCTCCGAGGCCGCGAAGGCCTCGTAGGACGGGACCGTGGCCGTCACGATGCCCAGGTTCTCCGTGCCTGTGCCCGCGAGGTCGCGGAGGGAGGACTCGATCGTCGCGAGGTGCCTCTCGTGCGACGGGTACTCCGCGGTGAGGTCGGGGTACGCCTCCAGGAGTTCCGCCAGCTCCGCCTGCGGCCAGTGCAGGACCGCCACCGGGAACGGGCGCGACAGGGCCGAGCGGAACGAGCCCAGTTCCGAGCGGAGGCGGGCGATCTCGGCCTTCAGTTCCGCCGGGTTGTCCGAGCCCAGCGCCCACAGGCGGTTCGGGTCGTGGAGCTCGTCGAGCGTGACGTCCGGGGTCTGGGCCGTGTGAACCCGGTCGGCGAGGGCGTCGTGGTCGTCGTGGGGCAGGCCCAGCAGGCGGCGTACGCGGTGGCGGCCCGTGAGGAGCGAGCGCGTCGCGTACGGGACGTCGTCGTCCTCGGGCAGCAGCAGGGCCAGCGCCTCGGTGAAGCACTCGTGGGACGCCTCGAGCTCGTCGTGCGACTCCAGCGTCTCGGCGATGATCTCCCACGGCGCGGCCTGCGTCGGGGCCGCGATGCGGATGCCGGCGATCAGGGCGCGGGCCTCCGCCTCGTGGCCGTACTCCCACAGGTTGGCCGCCTGGAGGGCCTTGACCAGCTGCGGGTGCTCCGGCTCAGCGGCCAGCAGGCGGTCGTAGAGGCCGGAGGCGCGGCCGCGGTCGCCGGCCAGTTCCAGATGGGCCGCCGCCTGGAGCAGCAGCTGTTCGTCGTCCTCCGGATACTGCGCTGCGGTGCGCAGCAGGCGCTCGGCTTCGGCGGTGTGGTCGGCAGGCGTGTCGGGGCGCATGCACCACACCGTACTGCGGCCGGGTGTACGTGCGGTGTGCCGTGTCACGGCGAGCGGTACGGAGTGGCCCTCGCCACTGGTGAGTTGACGCCCCCGGTCCTACTCTGCGCCCGTGCGGCAGAGGCGCGGGGCAGGACGGCGGCGGGCGCGGGCGGCGCTCGCCCGCGGGCTGTGGGCCGCCGCCGAGGTGACCGTCACGCTCGGAGTCGTCGTCCTCCTCCTCGTCGTCCACCAGCTCTGGTGGACCAACCAGCAGGCCAGGCGGGGTGCGGAGCGCCAGGTCCGGGCCCTGGAGCGGGACTGGGGGCGGGAGGCAGCGGCTTCGGACAGGACTCAGGTGCCGACGCGACGAGGCAGGCAGATATCTCCTGAACCGGACGAAACGCCCCGCTGGGACCGTGCGTACGCCGTCCTTCGCATCCCCCGCCTCGGCGTCGTCGCCCCCGTCGCGCAGGGCATCGGCAGAAGCGATGTTCTCGACAAGGGGTACATCGGGCACTATCCGGGCACGGCGCGGCCCGGTCGGGCCGGGAACTTCGCCGTCGCCGGGCACCGCAACACCCACGGCGAGCCCTTCCGGTACATCGACCGGCTGCGCTCCGGTGACATGGTGCGGGTCGAGACCCGCGAGGGGATCTTCGACTACGCGGTGGACCGCAGGCTCGCTCGGACGACGCCCCGCGACACCGGCGTCATCGCGCCGGTGCCGCGCAGCCTCGTGCGGCCCTCCGCCGGTTACGGCGAGCCCGGCCACTACCTCACGATGACGACCTGCACCCCCGAGTTCAGCTCCCGCTACCGACTGGTGGTCTGGGCGAAGCTGACCTCCGTGCGGCCCCGTTGACCGGCGTGGGGCAGGTTCAGGCGCCCGTCCCGGTCGGGTCGCCGGTCAGCCGATGGCCAGCTTCGCGCACGCGGCCGCGTACGTCGGGGTGCAGATCTCCTCGGCCGTGAAGATGCCGTCCCTGATGACCGTCTCCTCGATGTTGGCCTGGGTCAGGGCGATGACCGGGACCAGGACGGAGGGGATGTCCTTGGTGGTCGGGCTGTCCACGTGCGTCTGGGCGACGGTGTGAAGCGACTCGCCCTTCGCGAGCGCCACCGCCATCTCGGCCGCGGCGGCGGCCTCCGGCGCGTACGGCTTGTAGACGCTCATGTGCTGCTCGCCCGCGACGATGCGCTGTACGGCGGCGAGTTCGGCATCCTGGCCGGTGACCGGCGGGAGCTTGGTGACGCCCGCGGCCTTGAGGGCGGCGATGACGCCGCCCGCCATGCCGTCGTTCGCGGAGTAGACGCCGTCGATGGCGTGGGGGCCGAGTTCCTCGATCGCGGCCTTCATGTTGGCCTCGGCGTTCTCCGGCTTCCACTCCTCGGTGTCGTACTCCTTGCCGATCGTGACCTTGCCGTCGAGTTCGGCGTGGGCGCCCTTCTTGAACAGCGCGGCGTTCGGGTCCGTGAGGGCGCCGTTCACCATGACGATCCGGCGGTTCTCGGCCTTGTTGCCGAGCGCCTTCAGCAGGGCCTTGCCCTGGACGTGGCCGACCTCTTCGTTGTCGAACGAGGTGTAGGCGTCGATCGGGCCCTCGGCGAGGCGGTCGAAGGCGACCACCGGGATGCCGGCCTTCTCGGCCTTCTCGACGCTGCCGGCTATGGCCTTGGCGTCGACGGCGTCCAGGATCAGCACGTCGACCTCGTCCTCGATCATGTTCTGGACCTGGAGGGCCTGGAGCGCGGCGTCCTGGTTGGCGTTGGCGTAGACGACCTTGCCCTCGCCGATCGTCAGCCTGTCGACCTTGTCCTCGATGACCGGCCGGTCGAACTTCTCGTAGCGCGCCGCGGCCCTGTCCGGGAGAAGCAGACCCACGACGATGTCGTTGCTGATCACGCCGGTGTGCTCCTCGCTGCCGCAGCCGGCCAGCGAGAAGGCGAGGACAGAGGCTGAAGCGGCCGCCACGGCACTACGCGCACTTCTGTTCATTTGTGGAAACCAACCTCCAGGACAGGCCGCCTATTTTCGGCCGAGGTGGCGCAAAGCCAACTCTCTGTCACTGCTGGGCGTCAAGAGCCGCACACGTAACGTGATGGCAACGGTGTTGCGTGTTGAACTAGTGGCCGAGGCGGGGTGAAAGCGCTGTCCGCCGGTTTTCCCGAGCACTTGGGAACCCGACGGCTCCGCCACTCGTGTACATGGACGGAAGAGCCGGACGTCACGAACGGGAGGAAGGGGGACGCGTGTCCGCTCGCATGACAAGCGTGTTCCGTCCCGCCGTGCTCCTGCTGTTCCTCCTCGTCGAGGTCGTCGTCGAGGCCGTTCTCGTCGACGGCGCCGGTCTCACCGCCGCCGTCGCGCTCGCCGCGACCGCCACCGCGGCGGCCGGTTCCGCACTCGTCGTCTGTGCCGTCATCAGCGCCCGCTGCGTGCCCGCCGTGCCGCGCACCCGGGTGCGCACGGCGATCCGCGACCGCGAGCAGCGCACCGCCTTCCTCCCGCAGCGCGACCCCGACGCCCGGGGCCGTACGCGCCCCCGCGCCCCCGGCCGCCGCCTCCCGGCGGCCGTGTAGCGACAGCAGATCCCCGCGAGGTCCCTCCACGGGCCGTCATGCCGCCATGCCCGCATGACCCGATCCCCGGCACGACACCACCCCCGGAGGGGCCCACCCATGTCCGTATTCGCCGATCTCGTCGAGCGCCTCGCCGACCTGCTCCACCCGCTGTTCGCCGCCTCGGCCACCGCCGCCGCCATCGTCGTCTTCACCGCGCTCGTGCGGCTCGCCATTCATCCGCTGTCCCGCTCGGCCGCCCGCGGTCAAAAGGCCCGCGCCCGGCTCGCGCCGCAGCTCGCCGAGCTGCGGGAGAAGCACGGGAGCGACCGGGACCGGCTGGTGGCGGCCGCGACGGAGCTCTACGCGCGGCAGAAGGTGTCGCCGTTCTCCGGCTTCCTGCCGTCCCTGCTCCAACTGCCGGCGTTCTTCCTCATGTACCGCCTGTTCTCCGGCGCGCGGATCGGCGGCGAGCCGAACGGGCTGCTCGACCACACCCTCGTCGCCGCCCCGCTCGGCGGGCGCTGGACGGACGCGCTGGCGGACGGCGGCGTGCTCGGCGGTGCCGGGCTCGTGTACCTGGCCCTCTTCGGGATCGTCGCCGCCGTGGCGACGTTCAGCTACCGGCACACCAAGTGTCAGATGGCGGCGGCGCCCGCGGCGGTGGGGGAGCAGGTGCCGGGCATGGGCGTGATGTTCAAGATCGTGCCGCTGATGTCGTTCGCCACGCTGATCACCGTCGCCGTCGTGCCGCTCGCGGCCGCGCTGTACGTCGTCACCAGCACCACGTGGTCCGCGGCCGAGCGCGTGTTCCTGTACCGGGACGTGCCGAGCGCCGGGGCGCCGGCTTCAGTGGTGTAGCAGGCGGTCGAGCCTGTCCCGGCGAGGCCCGGCAGGACGGGGCCCGGTGACGAGGCCTGTCACGGCGACGCCCGGCACGACGGGGCCCGGTGACTGGCGCCTGTCACGGCGACGACCGCCGGGCGACCGCCGTGCCTGGGCCGAGCACGACCGCGCCCGAGCCCGTGCTCCGCAGCTGGTGGGAACGCTCTCGCCGCGGCCCCGCTCCTCGGCGGGGCCGAGCACGACCGCGCCCGCACCGCCGAATGCTGGATGTGCGGCACCGGTGAAAGAGACCGCCGCGCGCCGCGTCTCCCCCCAGCCGCGTCGTCCGGCTCCCGTTCGTGCGCCGGCTACCGACTCGTAAGGGTCCAGGTTGTGAACACGGTCTTGCGGGGTGGTCAGATGTCTTGGAGGATCAGCCAACCCTTTGATCCTCCGACGGCCGCACCTGTCGGGCCGGGTCGGCACTCGACGCACTCGACCAGGGGAGACAAACCATGAAGTTGCTGCGTGTCGGTACGGCGGGCGCCGAGCGCCCCGCCCTGCTCGACGAGGACGGGGTGACCCTGCGCGACCTGTCCGGCCTCGTCGCGGACATCGACGGCCCGCTGCTCGCGGACGCCGCCGCCCTCGACCGGATCCGGGCCGCGGCCGAAGCCGGTGACCTGCCCGTACTCGACGCCGCCGGGCTCCGGATCGGTCCGCCGCTGGCCCGTGTCGGCAAGGTCGTGTGCATCGGGCTGAACTACCACGACCACGCCGCCGAGACCGGCGCCGAGCCGCCGGCCGAGCCCGTCGTCTTCCTCAAGGCGGCGGACACGGTCGTCGGCCCGGACGACACCGTGCTCGTACCGCGCGGCAGCCGCAAGACCGACTGGGAGGTCGAGCTCGCGGTGGTGATCGGACGTACGGCGCGCTACATCGCCGACGACGAGGACCCGCTGTCGTACGTCGCCGGGTACGCGGTCGCCCACGACGTCTCCGAGCGCGAGTTCCAGATCGAGCGCGGCGGCACCTGGGACAAGGGCAAGAACTGCGAGACGTTCAACCCGCTCGGGCCCTGGCTCGTGACCGCCGAGGAGGTGGCCGACCCGCAGGCGCTGCGGCTCAGGCTCTGGGTGAACGGCGAGCTCAAGCAGGACGGCACCACCGCCGACCAGATCTTCCCGGTGGCCGATGTCGTCCGCTACCTCAGCCGGTTCATGACCCTGTACCCGGGCGACGTCGTCAACACCGGTACGCCGGCGGGCGTCGCGCTCGGGCAGCCGGAGCCCAAGCCGTTCCTGCGCGCCGGCGACGTGGTGGAGCTGGAGATCGAGGGGCTCGGACGGCAGCGCCAGGAGCTCAAGGACGCGTAGCGGCCGAGCGGGCCGGCGGCACGGTGAGCGACCCCGGCCCGAGCGGGCCGGCGGCACGGTGAGCGACCCCGGCCCGATGCGGCCGGGGCATGGTCCGGCGGCACGGTGAGCGCTGCCTGCCCGGTTGCGGCCGGGGCATGGGTGAGCGCTGCTCGCGCTGCCGGGACGGAGGGCGCGGGCGGTGCGGCGGGTCAGGAAGGCGGCCCGGCCGTACCGCTCGAACCGTCGGCGTGCGCGGCGAACCGCTCCAGCGCCTCGACCACCATCGCGTGGTCCTCGGCCTGCGGCAGGCCGGAGACCGTGACCGTGCCGACGACGCCGGCCCCCTCGATCGTGATCGGGAAGGAGCCGCCGTGTGCCGCGTACACGTCCGGGTCCAGACGCGAGGACTCCTCGAACGTCGTGCCCTTGGCGCGGTGCCGTGCCCCCACGAGGTACGAGCTCTCGCCGTAGCGCTCGACGACACGGCGCTTGCGGTCGATCCACGCGTCGTTGTCGGCGCTGGAGCCCGGCAGGGCGCAGTGGAACAGCTGCTGGGCGCCGCGCCGGATGTCGATCGCGACGGGCGCGCCGCGCAGGTGCGCCATCTCGACGAGCAGGCTGCCCAGCTTCCAGGCGTCGTCGTGCGTGAAGTGGTGCAGCGTCAGCCGCCGTTCCTGCTCGACGATCTCGTCGACGGTGAGGTGCTGGCGGGGAGTGCTCATGCGGTGATCTCCACGGTGACGCCGTCGCGGGCGGAGCGGCGGGCGGCTTCCAGGACGTCAAGGGCGGCGGCCGCCTCGAGCGCGGTCACCGGCGGGGCGGTCTTGTCGCGCACCGCGGCGGCGACGGCCGCGTAGTAGGCGGGGTAGTCGCCCGGCAGGGTCTCGACCGGGGCGCCTCCGCCCGTGACCGGGGACTCACCGGCGCCGATGCGGCCCCACAGCGCCTCCGGCTCCACGCCCCAGGGCTCGCCGCCGCCCGGCAGCCTGCCCTCGCGCAGGTCGGCCTCCTGCGGGTCCAGCCCGTACTTCACGTACCCGGCCTTCGAGCCGAGAACCCGGAAACGGGGACCGAGCTGGGCGGTGGTCGCGCTCATGTACAGGTGCGAGCGGACGCCGCCCTCGTGCGTGATCGCGATGAAGGTGTCGTCGTCGGCCGCGGCACCGGGGCGGCGCACATCGGACTCCGCGTACACCCGCGCGGCGGGGCCGAACAGGGTCAGCGCCTGGTCGACGACGTGGCTGCCCAGGTCGTACAGCAGGCCGCCGATCTCGGCCGGGTCGCCCGACTCGCGCCAGCCGCCCTTGAGCCGCGGGCGCCAGCGTTCGAAACGGGACTCGAACCGCTGGACGTCGCCGAGCTCGCCGCCGGCGACGAGGCGGCGGAGGGTGAGGAAGTCGTTGTCCCAGCGGCGGTTCTGGAAGACCGAGAGCATCAGGCCGCGGTCGTCGGCGAGGGCCGCCAGCGCGCGCGCCTCCGCGGCGGTGCCGGCGACCGGCTTGTCCACGACCACGGCGAGACCGGCCTCCAGGGCGGCGGTCGCGATCGGGACGTGCGTCTTGTTCGGCGAGGCGACGACGACGAGGTCCAGCTCGTCCGCCCGCTCCCACAGCTCGTCGGGGGCCGCCGCGAAGCGCACCCCGTCACCGAGTGCGGCGCGGGCCTGAGCCCGGCGCTCCTCGCTGGAGGTGACGACCGTGTCGATGACGAGGCCGTCGGTGGTGGCGATCAGTGGGGCGTGGAAGACGGAGCCCGCCAGGCCGTAGCCCACGAGTCCGACGCGGAGGGGGGAGCCGGATCCAGTCATGGCTCCACTTAAGCAACGCTGTTGCCAAAGTGCAACCGCTGCGGAGAATGGGAGGGTGACGAGGGCGGAGGCGGAAATGAAACGAGGCGACGGCGCCGATGTGAGGGGCGGCGGGGCCGGAGTGAACCTTCCCGCTCTGCGCAGCCACAACGCGGCGCTGGTGCTCGACCTGCTGCGCACGGCCGGAGAGGCCGGCATCAGCCGCATCGAGCTCGCCGAGGGCACCGGTCTGACCCCGCAGGCCGTCAGCAAGATCGTCGGGCGTCTGCGCGAGGAGGGCCTGGCCGCGGAGGCCGGCCGCCGCGCCTCCACGGGCGGCAAGCCGCGCACGGTGCTGCGGCTGCTGCCGGCGGCGGGCCACGCGGTGGGCCTGCACCTGGACCGCGACGAGCTGACGGCGGTCCTGCTGGACCTGTCGGGCGCGCGTGTGGCGACCCGCACGAGCCCCCTGGACCTGGGCGCGGGCGCCGACGCGGTGCTGGCGGGGGCCGCCGGGGAGGTACGGGAGCTGATCGACGGGGCGGGGGGCCGCGGCGGGCCCCGGGTGCTCGGCGTCGGCGTGGCCATGCCCGGGCCGCTCGACCACGCCACCGGAGTGCCGCACCGCGTCACCGGCTTCCCCGAGTGGGACGGCTACCCGCTGCGCGACGAGCTCGCCGCGCGGCTGCGGCTGCCCGTGGTCCTCGACAAGGACACCAACGCCGCCGCCCTCGGCCTTGCGCTGCGCGGCCCCGGCGACTCCTTCGCCTACCTCCACCTCGGTACGGGACTCGGCGCAGGACTCGTGCTCGGCGGCGAGCTCTACCGGGGCGCGCGGACGGGTGCGGGGGAGTTCGGGCACCAGGTCGTCCAGCTCGACGGGCCTCGATGCGGCTGCGGCAACCGCGGCTGCGTCGAGGCGCTGTGCCTGGCCGCCGTCGCCCGCGGCGACATCGCGGGCGCGGCGCGGGTGCTCGGCGTCGGCGCCGCCAACCTGGTCGAACTGCTCGACATCGACCGGGTGGTGCTCGGGGGCCGGGTGGTGGACGCGGCGGAAGGGGAGTTCGTCCGCGGGGTGGGCGCGGTGCTCGCGGCGCGCAGCCGGGTGCCGGTGACGACGGCGGGCGGTGGGGGGCGCACGGTCGCGGAGGGGGCGGCGCAGCTGGTGCTGGCTCCGGTGTTCGGCCGGGCGCGGGCGGCCTTCGCGGCCAACGAGGGTGAATGAGAAAGCGCTGACGGGAGGGGTACGGGGCCGCTGTTCGGCGGTACGCGACCGTACAGGGCGGGCCGACGCGGGCCACGATTGGCAGAGCCCACGCCACGACGCGGGCCTCCCCCCCCCGGCGGTACGCGAGCAAGCAAAGGCCCCAAATGCGACTGCGCAACGCCCTCGCCCTCACAGCCGCGACAGCGGCGCTGACGGCCGTGTCCCCCGCGACGGCCCTCGCCGCGCCCGCCGCCCACCATGCGGCGAAGACCGCTCCGGCGGCCGCTGTACGGAGCGTGCCCCGTGCCGAGGACGCCGACCGTGTCGGCGGCGCGTCCGTGGGGGAGGACCGGTCCGGGGAGCGGCCCGCCGACCAGCAGCCCACCTGTGGCAAGGCCGCCGACCCCGACTTCCCCATCCGGACCCGGATCCACGGCGGCCCGCGCACCGTCCACCCCGGGGGCGGATTCCAGAGCGTGAAGCTCGATCTCACCAACACCACCCGGGAGTTGTGCCACCGCATCCACCCCGTGGTCATCCTCACCGGCCGAGGCCCCGGCCTGACCGCCGACAAGGTCGACGTCCAGTTCCGCGACGAGGACGCCGGACGCTGGCGGCCCGTCGCGTTGGAGCGCACCAGCCAGGACGAGATCGTCGGCGCCTTCGACGACGGCTTCCGCGGCTTCGTCGTACCGGCCGGGAAGACCGTGACCGTCAAGGTCCGCCTCGCGCTCGCCGCCGACACCGCGCCCAACACCGTCACCGTGAACGCCGCGGTCGTCCAGCGCAAGGGCAACGACGGCGACTGGGTCGGCGCGTCCGGCGACTACCGCTTCGACGTCAAGGAGGCCCCCGAGGGCTCGGCCCTCGCCCGCTCCCTCGACGAGCTCGCCACCACCGGCTCCCGGACCGCCGTCCGGGTCGCCGCAGCGGGCGCGGTCATCGCGCTCGGCACCGGGCTGCTACTGCTGATGTCGCGCCGCTTGTGGGCTCGCCGACGCTGACCGTCCACGTGACGAGCTCTCGCGCCAGACGGTCCGTCAGGCGCTGCGCGAGCTGCTGCCGAAGGGCGCGCCTGCGTCGGCAGGGCCGCGGCTGCGGCCCAGCCCGTGAGCTTCCGCTTCCGCTGCGCCGGTTCCAGAGCCGGTGATCGACGGGGTCAGGATCGAGGCTTCCTGATTAGGCTGTGGGGCGTCGCCACAGTGCTGTCGCGGCGCCCCCAGCACGCACGTTTGCACGGCAGGAGTCCGCCACATGGCAGAGCGCAAGCCGATCGAGTCCTGGCTCACCGACATGGACGGTGTCCTCATCCACGAGGGCGTACCGATCCCGGGCGCGGACGCCTTCATCAAGAAGCTGCGGGAGACCGGGAAGCCGTTCCTGGTGCTCACCAACAACTCCATCTACACGGCGCGCGACCTGCACGCCCGGCTCGCCCGTATGGGCCTCGACGTACCGGTCGAGAACATCTGGACCTCGGCGCTCGCCACCGCACGGTTCCTCGACGACCAGCGCCCCGGCGGCACCGCGTACGTCATCGGCGAGGCGGGCCTGACCACGGCGCTGCACGACATCGGCTACGTGCTCACCGACCACGAGCCGGACTACGTCGTGCTCGGCGAGACGCGCACGTACAGCTTCGAGTCGCTGACGAAGGCGATCCGGCTGATCAACGCGGGCGCCCGGTTCATCTGCACCAACCCGGACAACACCGGGCCCTCCACCGAGGGTCCGCTCCCGGCGACCGGCTCGGTGGCCGCGCTGATCACCAAGGCGACCGGCAAGGAGCCGTACTTCGCGGGCAAGCCCAACCCGCTGATGATGCGGACCGGGCTCAACGCGATCGGCGCGCACTCCGAGACCAGTGCCATGATCGGCGATCGTATGGACACCGACGTCCTCGCGGGTCTGGAGGCCGGCATGGAGACGTTCCTGGTCCTCACCGGGTCCACGACGCCCGCCCTGGTGGAGCAGTACCCGTTCCGGCCGTCGAAGGTCGTCGACTCGATCGCCGACCTGGTGGATCGCGTCTAGGTCAGGGCCCCGTCGCGGACGCGGCGGCCCCCTCTGCGGATGCGGGATCGGCCCGCTCGCGTGAACCTGGCTGTCAGGAGGTTCACGATGCGTGCAGGTTCGATTGCTCTCCGTTCCGCCGGGGTGGCCGCCGCGCTGATCCTGGCCCCCGCCACCGCGGCCGTCGCGGACGACTCCGCCAAAGCGATCCTCACCCCCGCCACGACGGCGCCCGGAGGGAAGGTCGGCATCAGCGCCACCGGCTGCGCGCGCTCGACCGCCACCGCGAGATCCGAGGTCTTCGTGACGGACGCGGAGCTGACGGCACGGCGCGGGTCCCGTGGCCTGACCGGTGAGGCGAGCGTGCGGCCGGATGTCCGGCCCGGCGCCTACGACGTCCGCGTCCGCTGCGACGGCCGCGAGTATCCCTCCTCCGGCCGCCTCGAAGTCGCCGGCCGGCTGCCGGACACCGCCGAGCCGGTGAAAGCAGCGCACGCGTCCCCCGTGGCGCCCGTCCGCGCGGGCGGCGGCGGGACGATGGCGATCGCGGCGCCCGTCGCCGCCGTCGACACCGAGGACGCCGGCCCCAGCGCCACCCAGACGGTGATCGGTCTCGTGCTCGCGGGCATCGCCGCCGTCGTCGTCGCCGTCCGCTCCGTACGCCGCCGTCGTACGGACTCCGACTGAGATGTCCGGCACCAGGCCGCGCGCACGGCGGGACGTCCGAGGCTCGGGCACGGTCCGGGCGGTCGTCGGCGTGCTGTGGGCGTTCCTCGTGCTCGTCCTGTGGCTGTGGGGCGGCGGGGCTCCCGGGGGAGCGGTCGGCAGGTCGGCGCTCACCACGGGGGACATGGCGGCGGTCGGCCGTCCGCCCGGTGTCCCGATGCCCCCCGCGCACCCCCCGCTCGACGCCGCCGAACCCCGCCGCGTCGACATGCCCGCTCTCGGCCTGTCCGCGCCCGTCGTCGTGCGCGGCCTCGACGAGCGGGGCGCCGTCGCCCCGCCGTCCTTCGAGACGCCGGACACCGTGGGCTGGTACGGCGGGGGCGCGCGGCCCGGCGAGCGGGGCGCGGCGCTGCTCGTGGGTCATGTGGACACCGAGACGCGGCCCGCCGTCTTCTACGACCTGAGCGCGGCGAGGCCCGGCGAGCGGATCCACGTGACGGGTGCGGACGGCAGGATCGCCGAGTTCACCGTGGACGACGTGCGGGTCTTCGGCAGCGAGCGGTTCGACGCGCGCGCGGTCTACGGGGCCCGCGAGGAGGGGCGGGCCGAACTGCGCCTGATCACCTGCGGCGGCGCCTTCGACCGGGCGACCGGCAGCTACACGGCCAACGTCGTCGTCTCCGCGTACCTGACGGGCACGCGGTCTCCGCGTCTCTGACGGCACGCGCCGACGACGCGACAGGCCCCCGGCGTCACCCGCCGGGGGCCGGCGGTCACGCGGTCGCACCCGCTCCCGAGCGGGAAAGCACGAGGCCCTCGTCCGTCGGACGAGGGCCTCGTGTGCCGGTGCGCCGCCAGGGACTCGAACCCCGGACCCGCTGATTAAGAGTCAGCTGCTCTAACCAACTGAGCTAGCGGCGCCTGCTGACCTGGAGAACTCTACCCGACTCCTGGGAGTGCTCCGTGCCGTCGCACTCGCGTTCCACCGCCGCGCCCGGCCTGTCGGATCATCGCTTTTACCCTTCTATCGGTCAAAATGCATCAAGTAAGGACATTTAGCGGGGCCCGTGAGGCGCCGTCAGAAGATCTCGCCGACTGCAGCTGCGGAGGGGACGCGTATGACCGTGCCGGTCTTCGAGGAGTACGAGCCCGCCGGTGACTGCGACTGCGCCGGATGCGCTTGGCGGGGGACGGTGCTCGCCGACGGAGCACGCCCGTCCGCCCACCGCCGGCGCTGCGCACTGGTGCTGGTCACCGCCGCCGCGATGGTCCTCGGCGGAGCGGGGACGGCGGCGGCCGACGCCCCCGCGTCCCCGCGGCCCGCGCCCGCACCTGCCTCGGACCCCGGGCCGTCGACCGAGCAGGGGGGCACGAGCCCCCTGTACGGGCCGTCGGGCAAGCCCCCTCAGGGGCAGTCCCGCCTGCGGGCGTCGACCCGGGCGCAGATCATCAACCGCGCCAAGAAGTGGGTCGGCGCGAAGGTGCCGTACAGCATGTCGAAGTACTGGTCGGACGGCTACCGCCAGGACTGCTCCGGCTATGTGTCCATGGCCTGGAACCTGGGGAGCAACGAGTGGACGGGCAGCCTCGCCGAGTTCGGCGACCGCATCCTCCGCGACGACCTGCAGCCCGGCGACATCCTGCTCTTCCACAACCCCAAGAACCCCACCAAGGGTTCGCACGTCACGATCTTCGGCGGCTGGACCGACTACACGCACTCCTACTACGTCGCGTACGAGCAGACCAAGCCGCACACCCGCAAGCAGGCCACTCCCATGGCCTACTGGAACAACTCCGCGAGCTATGTCGCCTACCGCTACAAGGGCGTCGTCGCCTCGGCGAGGACCGCGGGCTCGAAGAGCCCGGCCGCGCCCTACCCGGGTGATGCCTCCTTCGGCCCCGGCGCCGTCAACCGGTACGTCACCGAGCTCGGGAAGATGCTGATGGCGCGCGGAGCCGAGCACTTCTACGCCGACGGCCCGGGACCGCACTGGTCCGACGCGGACCGGCGTGCCACCGAGGCGTTCCAGCGGGCCCAGGGCTGGCGGGGCGCCGAGGCGAACGGACTGCCCGGGCCCCACACCTGGCGGCTGCTGGCGAAGGCGCGGGGCAAGGACATCCCGGCCGCGGCGACCGGCGGCTCCAGGGCACGGCCGCCCGCCTTCCCCGGGCGCGACCACTTCCGCCCCGGCCGGTCCAGCGACCACATCAGCCGGCTCGGCGGCCAACTCGTCCGGCGCGGCTACGGCAGGCACGACACCTCGGGCCCCTCGCCGCGCTGGAGCGAGGCCCACCGGCTGGGCGTCCAGGCGTTCCAGCGCGCCCAGGGCTGGCGGGGCGCCGAGGCGGACGGCTACCCGGGCCCCGAGACCTGGCGGCGGCTCTTCGCCGCAGGCTGACCGGGCGGGCCGGTCCCGCCCCCGACGCGTCACGAGTACGAGCTGACACGAGCAACGAGCGAAAGCCGAGGCGGCATGAACAGCACGATGTCGGAGCCGGAGGGCACGGTCCCGTCCGACGGCCAGCGGCGCAGCCCCGTCATCGCGGGCGAGACGACGACCGAGATCCCGGTGCACCTGCTCTTCCGGGACGACAAGAGGCCGCTCGCGCTGCCCCCGGGTCTCAGACCCGCCGTCGTCTCGCGGCGGCAGGGCACCGGCGAGCAGCCGAAGATCGGCCGCTCCACCCCGCCGCCGGCACCGGCGACGCCGGCGGCTCCCGAAGTGTCCGTGCCGCCCGTCGACCCGTCCCTGGCCGAGCGTCCCGGACCCGTGCTGCCCGGCTGGACCGGGCTCGTCGCCGGGACCTTCTCGCTCGCCGGGATCGGCGCGGTGCTGTGGGGGACGGGGGCCGTGCCGGATGTGGTCGCGGCCCTGTTCGGGGTGACCCCGCCGCCGTACCGGGGCATCGGCATCGGCCTGTGGTGCCTGCTCGCGCTCGGTGTCCTGCTCGCGCTGTTCGGGCTCGGCGGACTCGGCCGAGGGATCGTCGGCCATGCCTGGGTCCTCACCCTCTGCGGCGACTACCGGGGCAGCGTGCGCCGTACGGGACTGGTGTGGATGAGCCCGCTGGTGCTGCGCCGCCGCGTCGACGTACGGCTGCGGCACTGGCGCAGCGAGCCGATGCCCGTCCACGACGCCGAGGGCACGGCACTGCGGGTGGTGGTGCTGGTCGTGTGGCGCGTCAAGGACGCCGCGCGGGCGGTCCTCGGCGTCGAGGACCACGAGGCGTTCCTCAGGGAGCAGGTCGAGTCGGCCACCGCCCGGGTGCTCTCGCAGCTGCCCGCCGACGCTCCCTCCGTCCTCGACGTGGGGACGCCCATCGGGGAGGCCGTCCCCACGCTGCGCGACACGGAGAAGGTGGGGGCCACGCTGACGAAGGCTCTCGCGGCCGAGTGCGCCCCGGTGGGCATCGAGATCTTCACGGCCCAGCCGACGGTGATCGACTACGCGCCGGAGGTGGCGGACGCCATGCAGCGCCGCCGGATCGCGGTGCTCGACGCACGCCACCGCGACACCGTCCTCACCTCGGTGGTCGACGCGGTGGAGGACACGGTGGGCCGGCTCACCGGCCGGGGGCTCATCGAGCCGGACGACTACGAGCGCAAGGCACTGGTGAAGGACCTGACCGTTGCCTTCTACACGGGCCGGGCCCAGGGCGCGGACGGCTGACACGCGCTCTTGTGATTGGTCTGGACATGATGAACTCCCGTCCATACATTGGAACTTGGTCTAGACCGGAATAGGTACTACCGCACGCGTGCCGCACATCCCACGGAACTCCCCCACGTTCTTCCTGGAGCCAGCATGCGAAAGAAGACAGGTGCGGCCGTGGTCGGCCTCGCCGTGGCGGGCGCCACCCTGCTCGCCACCGGCAGCGCCAGCAGCCACGGCTACACCGACTCACCCATCAGCCGCCAGAAGCTCTGTGCCAACGGCACCGTGAGCAACTGCGGTCCCATCCAGTGGGAACCGCAGAGTGTCGAGGGCCCCAAGGGATTCCCCGCCGCCGGTCCCGCCGACGGCAGGATCTGCTCGGCGGGTCTGTCGCAGTTCGCCCAGCTCGACGACCCGCGGGGCGGCGCCTGGCCCACGACCAGGGTCGGATCCGGCCAGAACTACACCTTCCGGTGGCAGTTCACCGCCAGGCACCGCACCACCGACTTCAAGTACTTCATCACCAAGGCCGGCTGGAACCCCAGCCAGCCGCTGACCCGGGCCGCCCTCGAGTCCCAGCCCTTCCTGACCGTGCCCTACGGCGGTCAGCAGCCGCCGGCGACGCTCACCCACTCCGGCAACCTGCCCCAGCGCAGTGGACGCCATCTGATCCTCGCGGTGTGGACCGTCCACGACACGGCCAACGCGTTCTACGCCTGCTCCGACGTCCAGTTCTGAGCGCCGGACGCCACCGGGCGCTCCGTCACGGGGGCAGGGCAGGCCCTGCCCCCGTACTGCGGACCGCCGACAGCGAGAGTCCGCCCGGGCCGCGCCCCGTCCCTTTCCCGAACCGTCCTCGTGTGACGGCGCGTCGGGAGAAGTTCACCCTTTCGATCGGCGTGTACACGCTGTGCGGGACGCGCGTCGGGCGGGAGTCTGTATCCGCCGTGGACAGGCCACGTGCGTGCACCAACTCCCGCTCTGCGTCCGGAGGTTCTGCATGCGTCGCCGACTCGCCCTTTCTCTCGCAGCCACCGCTCTCGCGGTGCCCGCCGCGCTCCTGCCCGCATCCGCCGCGGCGGCCGTGCCGGCGGACAAGCCCCAGGTCCTCAGTTCCTGGACGCAGACCAGTGTCACCAGCTACAACGCCTGGTCGGCCGCCCGGGCGAACCAGAGCGTCTGGAGCGCCTACGGATTCAACTGGTCCACGGACTACTGCTCCGTGTCCCCGGACAACCCGCTCGGTTTCCCGTTCGGGACGGCCTGCGCCCGCCATGACTTCGGCTACCGCAACTACAAGGCGGCCGGCACGTTCGCGGCCAACAGGACGCGGCTCGACTCGGCGTTCTACGCGGACATGAGGCGGGTGTGCGCCCGGTACTCGGGCGCGACCCGCACCTCGTGCCGTTCGACCGCCTGGACGTACTACCACGCGGTGGCCGTCTTCGGTGTGGCGGCGTCGGCCGCCGCCACCGTGACCTGAACATGCCGAAGGACCCCTCGCCTGGGGCGAGGGGTCCTTCGCTGTGGGTGCGCCGCCAGGGACTCGAACCCCGGACCCGCTGATTAAGAGTCAGCTGCTCTAACCAACTGAGCTAGCGGCGCCTCTTTGCCTGCCGCTCGGAGCGGCTGACTCATTAATAGTACCTGGTCCCCGGGGGTGCTCCTGACCACCCGGGGCCGGCCGGGGTCCTAGATCGCCAGCGAGAGCACCACCGGGGCGGCCCTGCGGTTGAGCGTGTCCGCCGCCGAGCGCAGGCGGTGGGCGTGTTCGATGGGCAGGGAGAGCGCCAGGCAGCCCACGGCCGAGCCCGCTGTCAGCGGCACCGCGGCGCAGACCGTGCCCACCGCGTATTCCTGCAGGTCGAGGACGGGGACGGTCGGCGGCTGGGCGTCCAGCTTCGAGAAGAGCAGCCGCTCGCTGGTGATCGTCCGCGAGGTCAGGCGCGCGATCTTGTGGCGCGAGAGGTGATCGCGGCGGCCGTTCACGTCGAGCTGGGTCAGCAGGCACTTGCCGACCGCGCTGGCGTGGGCGGCCGAGCGGAAGTCCACCCACTCGTTCACCTTCGGCGTGCGCGGGCTGTCGGCGAACTGGGTGATCTTGACCTCGCCGTCGATGTAGCGGCTGATGTAGACGGCGGCGCCCACCGAGTCGCGCAGCTCGGTCAGGGTCTCCTGGAGCTTGGCCTCCAGGGCCGCCTTGCGCGTGGCACCGGAGCCGAGCAGGACCATGGAGTCGCCGATCACGTACGCGCCGTCGGCGACCTGCTCCACGTATCCCTCGCGGCGGAGCATGGCGAGCATGGGAGCGAGATGGCCGGTGGGCAGGCCGGTCTCACGTGCGATCTGGACGTCGGTGACACCGCCACCGTGCTTGGAGACGGTCTCCAGGACGCGCAGGACGTACTGCACCGAATGGAACGGCGCGGTCGGCTCGGGCTTCAGCGCCACGGTTTCCCCCCAGCAGGTTGTGACCGCAAGCTTCCGTACCACGATAGCGGCCAAGAGCCGTTTCAGACCGGGGTGTTGGCGCAAATGCCGATGCGCCCCAGCGGCATACGCTGGGGCGCATCACTTTGACATATGCCAGAGTCATTCCTGTCCGACAGAGTGAATGGTCAGAGCACCGCGCCGAGGAATTCGCGCGTGCGTTCGTGCTCCGGGTCGGAGAAGATTTTTTCCGGCGGACCCGACTCGATGACCTTGCCGGAGTCGAACATCAGCACATCGTCGGAGATGTCCCGGGCGAAGTTCATCTCGTGCGTGACGCACACCATCGTGATGTCCGTCGTGCGCGCGATGTCCCGCAGGAGATCCAGTACGCCGGCCACGAGCTCGGGGTCGAGTGCCGAGGTCACCTCGTCCAGCAGCAGCACCTGCGGCCGCATCGCCAGCGCGCGGGCGATCGCCACCCGCTGCTGCTGGCCGCCCGACAGCTGCGTCGGCTTCGCGTCGGCGCGGTCGCCGAGCCCCACCAGGTCCAGCAGCTCCCGGGCCCGGGCCTCGGCCTCGTCCTTGGACAGGCCGAGCACCCGCACCGGCGCCTCGGTGATGTTGCGCAGCACGGTCATGTTCGGGAACAGGTTGAACTGCTGGAAGACCATGCCGATCTTCTTGCGCGCCTCGCGGCGCTCCTTCTCCGGGGCCGGGAACAGCCGGCTGCCGTTCACCTGGATCGTGCCCTCGTCGGGCGTCTCCAGTGTCATCAGCAGCCGCAGGATCGTCGTCTTTCCGGAGCCGGACGGGCCGATCAGGGTGACGTGCCTGCCGGACCGCACCGAGAAGCAGAGATCGTCGAGGACCGTGGTGTCGCCGAATCTCTTGGTGACGTTCTCGAACCGGATCAGTTCCTCGGGCGTGGTGTCTGTGATGTCAGCGGACAAGGCGGCGCTCCATGGCTCGTACGAGAAGAGATGCCGGATAGGCGATGAGGACGAAGGCGAGACCGATCACGGTCAGCGGCTCGGTGTACTGGAACGTCGAGGCGCTCTCCAGCCGCGACTGCTGGAGCATCTCCAGGACGCCGATGGCGGCGAGCAGCGGAGTGTCCTTGAGCATCGCGATCACGTAGTTGCCGAGGGCGGGGGTGATCCGGCGGACCGCCTGCGGCAGGATCACGGCGAACCAGGTGCGGTGGGCGGGCAGGCTCAGGGCCTTCGCCGCCTCCCACTGCCCGGGCGGCACGGCGTCGATACCGGCCCGGTAGACCTGAGCGGTGTACGTGGAGTAGTGCAGCCCGATCGCGATCGTGCCGGTGGTCAGGGCGGAGAACTGGACGCCCCACTCCGGCAGCACGAAGTAGAGGAAGAACAGCTGCACCAGCAGCGGGGTCGTGCGGATGAACTCGGTGACGAGATTCACCGGCCACCGCACGAAACGGCTCGGCGCCCGGAAGGCGATGGCCCACACGAGGCCGAGCGTGAAGGAGATCAGCGAGCCGAGCACCAGCACCTGCAGGGTGACCAGCACACCGTCCCAGAAGCGTGGCATGAAGTCCGCGACCGCGGACCAGTCCCAGGTCACTTGGCCGCACCCCCCGTCACCGTGGTGCCGACGGCCTCGGCCCCGGCCCGCCGGGAGAGCATGCCGCCGAGCAGACCGGGTTCCGGCTCGATGCCGATGTTCCGTTTCGTCCTGCGTTCCAGGGCCTTCATGGACCGGGTCACCGCGAGCGCGAGCAGGAAGTAGATCACCAGGCTGATCGTGTAGATCTGCGCGCTCTCCTGGGTGGCGAGCCGCACCAGGTACGCGGCGAACGACACGTCGCCCACGCCGAGCAGCGACACCAGAGCGGTGCCCTTGAGCAGCTCGATCAGCAGGTTGCAGAACGGCGGGATCATCTCGGGCACGGCCTGCGGCAGCAGGATCAGCCGCATCCGCTCCCAGGGCGTGAGGCTGAGCGCGACCCCCGCCTCGCGCTGCGCCTTGGGCACCGCGCTGAGCGCGCCGCGCACGATCTCGGCGCCGTACGCGCCGTACGACAGGCCGAGTGCCAGCACCGCGGCCCACATGGGCACCAACTGCCAGCCCATGAGCGGCGGCACCACGAAGAACAGCCAGAACATCAGCACCAGCGCCGACGTCCCGCGGAAGATCTCGGTGTACGCGCCCGCCAGGAAGCGGACGGTGCGCGAGCGGTGCGTGCGGGCGGTGCCGACGCCGAAGGCGACGACCGCGGCGAGCACGGTGCTGCAGACCAGGAGTTGAACGGTGATCCAGATACCGGGGAGCACCCAGTTCTGCCAGAGTCCGGCTGTCATTTCCTGCACAGCTCCTCGGCAGTCAGGGTGGTCATCTCGCTCTCCGTGAAGCCGAAGGGCTTCAGGATGCGGAAGAGTTCACCGCTCTTCTTCATTTTGTGGATCTCGACGTTGAACGCGTCGCGCAGGTCGGTGTCGGTGGGGCGGAAGGCGAAACCGCCGCCGTCGATCTGCTTCTTGCCGTCCACGACCGCGGCGAACGGCTCGGTGGCCTCCGCGCGGGCGCTCTTGCGGACCACCTCGCGGGCGGTGAGCGCGGTGCCGGCGAAGACGTCGACGCGGCCGGACTCGACGGCGTTCAGCCCGGCCACCTGGTCCTGGAGGATGACGATGTCCTTCTCGGGTATGCCGGCGGCGACCGCGTACCCGATCTCGGCGTAGCCCGTACCCGTCGCGAGCCTCGCCTTGGCCCGCACCACGTCCTCGTACGTCCGCAGGTTCTTCGGGTTGCCCTTGCGCACGATGAACGAGTCGAGCATCTGGTACTCGGGGTCGGCGAAGACGACCTGCGCGCAGCGCTCCTTGTTGATGTACATCCCGGCCGAGACCACGTCGAACTGCTGGGAGTTCAGGCCGGGTATGAGGGAGGCGAAGTCGGTGGCGACCGGCTGCACCCGGTCGATGCCGAGCCGCCTGAAGATGACCCGGGCGAGCTCGGGCGCCTCGCCCGTGAACTCGCCCTGGTCGTCGACGTAGCCGTACGGCACCTCCCCGGCGATGCCGAGGCGCACCGTGCCCTGGGACTTCAGCCGGGCCAGCGCGTCGCCGGACGGCACCCGGCCGCAGCCCGCGGCGCCGACGGCGGTGAGCGCGCCCGCCGCCGCGGTGCCGAGCAGCAGGGAACGTCTGCTCATCGATCGTGCTTGTCTTCTACGAGCCATGGGCGCGCGGCTACCCGGGTCGCTCCCGGGTATGCGTAGGAAATGGCCGACCGATACCTGACTGTTGCCCTGGACCGGCGCGGAGTGCGGTGCACCGCCCGGCTGCTGACCGACAAGGCTCCGCTGACCTGCGCGGCTGTGTGGGACGCGCTGCCGCTGTCCGCGGACGTGTATCACGCCAAGTACGCGCGTAATGAGATCTATGCCCTGTTTCCCGCCTTCGCGCCCCAGGAACCGCCGCTGGAGAACCCGACGGTGACGCCGATCCCCGGCGACCTGTGCTACTTCACCTTCACCGACGTGCAGCTGGGCACGTCGTCGTACGGCTACGAGAGCCGCGCCGCCCCCGTGACGGTGGATCTGGCCCTGTTCTACGAGCGCAACAACCTGCTGCTGAACGGCGATACGGGGTGGGTGCCGGGGATCGTGTGGGGCACGGTGGTGGAGGGCCTGGAGGAGATGGCGTCGGCGTGCCAGGACCTGTGGCGCACCGGCGCGTCCGGGGAGACGCTGAGCTTCCGGCGCGCCTGACCGGGGGCGCCGCGCCTACCCCAGCGCCCCCGGTCCCGGGACCCCCGCCGCGCCCGACTCGTACAGTGCGTGGGCCACCCGCAGTACCAGGCCGTCCGCGTACCGCGGGCCCACCAACTGCGCTCCGATCGGCAGCCCCTCGGCGTCCAGCCCGCACGGCACCGTCGCCGCGGGCTGCTGCGTCATGTTGAACGGGTACGTGAAGGGCGTCCACCCCGTCCACCGCCGGTGGCCCGACCCCGCCGGGACCTCCACTCCGGCCTCGAACGCCGTCAGTGGCAGCGTCGGCGTGACCAGCAGGTCGTACGCCATATGGAACCGCGCCATCCGCCGGCCCAGCTCCGCCCGGACGTCCACCGCCGCCAGGTACTCCAGCGCGCTGCGCCGGGCGCCGATGCCGCAGATCTCCCGCAGGCCCGGGTCCAGTTGCTCCCGCTGCCGCGGGCCGAGGCCCTGCACCAGCTTGGCGGCGCCGGTGAACCACAGGGTGTGGAAGGCCTCGACCGGGTCCGTGATGTCCGGGTCGGTCTCCTCGACGTACGCGCCGAGGTCGGCCAGCGCCCCGACCGCCCGCCGCACCGCGGACGCGACCGCGGGGCGGACCGCGACCTGACCGCCGAGCGTGGGGGAGTAGGCGATCCGCAGGCCCTTCACCCCCTCGCCGAGCCCCTGCCGCACCTCGCGTGCCGGCCCCAGATGGGACCAGTCCCGCCAGTCCTCGCCGCTCATCACGTCGAGCATGAGCGCCGCGTCCGCCGCGTCCCTGGTCATCGGCCCGACATGGGACAGGCTGCCGAAGGGGCTCGACGGATACACCGGCACCCGCCCGTACGTCGGCTTCAGCGCGAAGATGCCGCAGAAGGACGCCGGGATGCGGACCGATCCGCCCCCGTCCGTGCCGACCGACAGCGGGCCCGCGCCGAGCGCCACCGCCGCCGCGCCGCCCCCGCTGGAACCGCCCGCGGTGCGCGAGGGGTCGTACGGGTTGCGCGTCACGCCGTGCCGCGGCGAGTCCGTGACCCCCTTCCAGCCGAACTCGGGCGTCGTCGTCCTCGCGAGGAACACCGCGCCGTGCTCCCGCAGCCGGGCGACCGACGGGGCGTCCTCGTCCCAGGCCCGGTCCGCGCGCACGGTCAGGGAACCGCGCAGGGTGGGCACTCCGCGCTGGAGGACGAGGTCCTTCACGGTGACGGGCACACCGTCGAGCAGCCCCTGCGGCTCGCCCCGGCGCCAGCGTTCCGCCGACGCCTCGGCCGCGGCGACGGCCGCGTCGGCGTCGGTCCGCACGAAGGCGTTGACCAGCGGCTGCACGGTCTCGACGCGTTCCAGCGCCGCGCGGGTCGCGTCGACGGGGGAGAAGTCGCCCCGGGCATAGCCGGCCAGCAGTTGACGAGCGGTGAGGTCAGTCAGGCGAGTGGTCATGCATGGGGACGTACCCACGTTTCTTGTCGACCACGTTCGGCAGGGGCTCTCCGGCCGCCCACAGCTCGTACATGTCGACGAACTGCTCGCTCAGCCGGTCCCGCCAGCCGACCGTGTCGCCGCTCATGTGCGGGGAGGCGAGCAGCCCCGGAGTGTCCCACACCGGGCTGTCCGGCGCGAGCGGCTCGGACTCGAAGACGTCGAGGGCCGCGCCCGCGATCCACCGCTTGCGCAGGGCGTCGAGGAGGTCGGCCTCGACGACGAGCGGTCCCCGGCCGACGTTGAGAAAGCGGGCCGATGGCTGCATCAGGCCGAAGCGGCGCGCGTCGAACATGCCCGCCGTCGCCTGGGTGAGCGGCGCCGCGCACACCACCCAGTCGGCGCGGGCGAGCAGCGGGTCGAGGTCCTGCTCGCCGTGGATGCCGGGGCGGGCCTGGCGGCCCACGACCGCCGTGGTGGCGCCGAGCGCCCGCAGGGCGCCGGCGACCGCCCGCCCGATGGGCCCGGCGCCGACCACCACGGCGCGGCTGCCCGCGACGGCGAGGCCCTCCCGGTGCCGCCACTCGTGCCGGCGCTGGAGCTCCAGCGTCAGCGGCAGGTCCTTGGCCATCGCCAGGACGAGCGCCGCGACGTACTCGGCGATCGGCTGCTCGAATATGCCACGGGCATTGGTCAGCACGGTGTCGGACGCGGCCAGTTCCGGACACAGTACGCGGTCCACGCCGGCGCTCGGGGTGTGCACCCACCGGGGCCGGGGGCCTTCGCCGGGCCAGGCCTGACGGACCGCGTCGGAGGCGAAGTCCCACGCCAACAGGACGTCCGCACCGGGGAGTCGGGCCGCGAGCGTCTCCTCGTCGGCGTACTCCACCCGCACCTTGCCGGTCAGGCGGCCGAGGCGCGGCGGGGGGTCCGCGTTCAGCACGAGCAGAGTGGGTTCGGCCATCGGTCAAAAACCACCTCGTCGCGTCGTAGATGTACGGATTGACCCACGCTCGCACCGGAACCTACCGTCGTCAACAAGACGCCAAGGGGGCTGAGCGCATGGATGTCGTCTCCTTTCTCGGGCCTGAGCCGCAGCACGGCATCGGTGTGGTGGCCCCCTTCGACTTCGCTCTGGACCGGGAGCTGTGGCGCTGGGTGCCCGATGACATATCGCTGCGCCTGACGCGTACCCCCTTCGTGCCCGTCGGGGTCTCCCTGGACCTCGCGCGGCTGGTGAGCGAGCACGAGACACTGCGCGAGGCGGTGCGGGCGCTGGGCGCCTCCGAGCCCGAGGTCGTCGCCTACGCGTGCGCGTCGGGCAGTTTTGTCGGCGGCCTCGCCGGGGAACGCGCCCTGTGCGAGGTGATGCGGACGGCCGGCGACGTGCCGGCCCTGACGACGTCCGGCGCACTGCTCGACGCGCTCGGTGCGCTGGGGGCCCGGCGGATCGCGTTGCTGACGCCCTACACGGAATCGGTCACCCGGTCATTGGAGGACTATCTGGCGGAAGCGGGAGTGACGGTGGTGGGCCGGGCCTTCCTCGGGCTGACCCGGCACATCTGGAAAGTGCCGTACCGCGCGGTGGTCGACATGGCGCGTCAGGTGTCGGTGGAGGGCGCCGACGCGCTGTTCATCAGCTGCACCAACCTGCCGACGTACGACGTGATCCCGCAGTTGGAGGCCGAGCTGAGGATCCCGGTGGTCTCCGCCAACCAGGTCACGATGTGGTCGGCCCTGCGCGCCGTCGGCGCCTGCGCGGTCGGCCCCTATCAGGCTCTGCTGATGGACGCCACGGCGGCGACGGCGGAGCCGGAAGGACAGGAGGGCGTGACATGACGACGGTGGGCCTGCTCTATCCCGGGCATGCGGCCGAGGACGACTACCCCCGTATCGAGACGCTGCTGACCGGTGTCAACCTGCCGGTCGTCCACACCGACATCGGCGAGGACGCGCACCGCGAGGACGCCTTGCGCGAAATGGGCTCGGCCGAGCGGCTGGCGGCCGGCGTGGAGGAGCTGAGGCTGTCGGGCGCGGAGTCGGTGGTGTGGGCCTGCACCAGCGGTTCGTTCGTGTACGGGTGGGAGGGGGCCCATGAGCAGACCCGGGCCCTGGCGCTGGCGGCCGGACTCCCGGCGTCGAGCACGTCGTTCGCGTTCGCCCATGCCGCACGGGAGGTCGGGGCCGCGCGGGTGGCGGTCGCCGCGACGTATCCCCAGGACGTGACGGACCTGTTCGCCCGCTTCCTCAAGGCGGCGGGGATCGAGGTGGTGGCCGCGCGGGCGAGCGGGATCGTGACGGCGGCCGAGGTGGCGACCTGGGGGCGCGAGCGGGTGCTGGAGCTGCTGCGCGAGGGGGACGACCCGCGGGCCGACGCGGTCCTGATGCCGGACACCGCCCTGCACACGGTGGCCCACCTGCCGGAACTGGAGGAGGCGGCGGGCAAGCCCGTGCTCACGGCGAACCAGGTGACGGTGTGGGAGGGGCTGCGGCTGGCGGAACGCAGGGGCGCCTGGTCGGACGAGCTGGGCAGGCTGTTCGCCCGCAAGGACTGACCGCCCGGGTCGCGGGCCGGCCGGCCTGCCGGGAATAAAGCGGAGATGGCCTCCTGTTGTGCGTCGAGGTACGTACGACTCACCCAGGAGGGCCCCACCCGTGAACGCAGTGGACGAGATCCGAGGCACGGCGGCCGGCACCGCCCCCGTCCCCCTGTCCGTGCTCGACCTGGTCACGGTCGGCAGCGGCCGCACCGCCTCCGACGCACTGCGCACCAGTGTGGACATCGCCCGCCTCGCCGAGAGCCGGGGCTACCACCGGCACTGGGTCGCCGAGCACCACTCCATGCCCGGCGTCGCCTCGTCCTCCCCGGCCGTGATCCTCGCCCACCTCGCCGCCCACACCGAGCGCATCCGCCTCGGCTCCGGCGGTGTGATGCTGCCCAACCACGCGCCGCTGGTCGTCGCCGAGCAGTTCGGCACGCTGGAGGCGCTGGCGCCGGGCCGCGTGGACCTGGGCCTCGGACGCGCGCCGGGCACGGACGGCGCCACGGCCGCGGCCCTGCGCCGTTTTGATTCGCACGAGGGCGCCGACGACTTCCCGCAGCAGCTGGCCGAGCTGATCCGGTTCCTGGACGACGACTTCCCTGACGGGCACCCGTACGCGCGTATCCATGCCGTGCCCGGACCGGTGCAGGCCACCGCGCCCGGCGGCGTCCAGTCCCCGGCCCGCCCGCCGGTCTGGCTGCTGGGCTCCTCCGGCTTCAGCGCCCGGCTGGCCGGGGCGCTCGGGCTGCCGTTCGCCTTCGCCCACCACTTCTCCGCGCGGAACACGCTCCCCGCCCTGGAGCTGTACCGGGAGAGCTTCCGGCCCTCGGCCGTGCTGGACGCTCCCTACGCCCTGATCGGCGTCTCGGCCCTCGCGGCGGACGACGAGCGGGAGGCGCGCCGCCAGGTGCTGACCGGAGCGCTGTCGATGGTGCGGCTGCGCACCGGCCGGCCGGGCCTGATCCCGACGCCGAAGGAGGCGGAGGAGTACGCGTTCAGCCCGATGGAGCGGGAGTTCGTCGACAGCTGGCTGGCGAACGTGATCCACGGCACCCCGGACGCGGTGCGGGCCGGGCTGGACGACCTCCACAAGCGCACCGGGGCGGACGAGCTGATGATCACGGCCAACGCGCACGGCGGCGATGTGCGCCTGCGCAGCTACGAGTTGATCGCTGACGCGTACGGTCTGCCGGCCTGACCGGTTCGCGGGGCACCGTTTCCGTCACCGGGGATCCGCCCCTCAGCCCGACGCCCCCGCGGGCTCCGCGCGCGCACCCGTGCCGAGCATCTCCGCGATCCGCTCCGGCGCCACCGCCCGCGAGTACAGCCAGCCCTGTCCCGTGTCGCAGCCGATGCGCCGCAGCCGGGACGCCTGTCCCGAAGTCTCCACGCACTCGGCGGTGACGGTGAGTCCCAGCCGGTGGGCCAGTTCGACCAGCGCCTCGACGATCGTCTCGTCCGCCGGGTTCGCGTGGGCCTCGTCCTGGAACCCTCGGACAAACGTTCCGTCGAGCTTCAGCGCGGACACCGGGAGCCGGCTCAGGTACGCGAGGTTCGAGTAGCCGGTCCCGAAGTCGTCGATCGCGATCTGGACGCCCATCTCGCTGAGTGCCTTCAGCGCCTGGAGCGGCCGGCCCGCCGAGCCCATCACCGCCGACTCCGTGAGCTCCA
Organism: Streptomyces sp. NPDC049597; assembly: GCF_040675505.1. Classification (NCBI taxonomy): domain Bacteria; kingdom Bacillati; phylum Actinomycetota; class Actinomycetes; order Kitasatosporales; family Streptomycetaceae; genus Streptomyces; species Streptomyces sp. NPDC049597. Next base: position 738,010 of record NZ_JBFAOY010000001.1, on the reverse strand, counting down.
GCTGGAGCAGGTGCGGCGGCAGTCCCGTCTCGGCCAGGATCTCCGCGACATCCGCCACCAGGTCGGAGTCCCACACCTGCCGTACGGCGACGTTGACGCTCACGAACAGCGGTTCCACCCCGGGGTGGTCGAGCTGCCAGCGGCGCGCCTGGCGGCACGCGGTGCGCAGCACCCACCGCCCGAGCTGCACGATCGAGCCGTCCTCCTCGGCGATGGCGACGAACCGATTCGGCGTCAGCGTGCCGAACTGCGGGTGGTTCCAGCGCACCAGCGCCTCCACTCCGCGCGTCACCCCGTCGGCGAGTCCCACCAGCGGCTGGTACTCCAGCGCGAACTCGCCGCGCTCCACTGCCGGGCGGAGCGTCGAGGAGAGCGCCTGGCGCGTCATCCGGGTCGCGTTGCGCTCGGGGTCGAACAGGGTCCAGCGGGACCGGCCGTCCTCCTTGGCCCAGTACAGCGTCGTGTCGGCGGCCTGCATCAGCCCGGTGGCGCTCGTGCCGGTCACCGCGCGCTCCACGACACCGATGGAGGCCGACACCGACAGACGCCGGCCGGCCAGGTCGAACGGCTGCTGGAGCGCCGCCAGTACGGCCCGTGCGAGGTCGGCGAGCTGCTCGGTGCCGGTGGAGTCCTCGACCAGGATGGCGAACTCGTCCCCGCCGAGCCGCGCGACGAGGTGGCCGCAGCCGCGCGCCCCGCTGTTGTCGGCGCACTCGGTCAGACGGGTGGCGACGGCGGCCAGGAGCCGGTCGCCGACCCGGTGCCCGAGCGTGTCGTTGACGGCCTTGAACCCGTCGAGGTCCAGGTAGCACAGCCCGATCCGGCCGGTGGAACCGTGGTCGTACGGTGAGGACTCCAGCGCGGCGGTGAGCCGTTCGAAGAACAGCGTCCGGTTGGGCAGCCGGGTCACGGGGTCGTGCAGCTGCAGATGGCGCAGCCGCGCGTGCAGCTCACGCCGGTCGCTGATGTCGGCGACGGACAGCAGCACGTCGCCGGTTCCGGACACGGGCGCGACGGTGACCTCGGCCCAAAGGGCTCGCCCGTCCGGGTGTTTGAGCCGCCGGGTGCAGCGGAAGCGGGAGCGCCGGCCGCGCAGCACCTCGCGGTAGGCGTGCCAGGTGCGGGCGTCGGAGGCGAGGTCGATGAGGTCGGCGGCGTACTGGTCGCGCAGCTCGGCGGAACGGCTGCCGAAGAGAGCCCCGAAGGCCTCGTTGGCGCCGACGACGAGTCCTTCGGGGTCGACGACGGCCATGGCGAGCTGTGCGGCGTTGAAGGCGGCACGGTAGTCGCGCAGCTCGGCGGAGCTCCGGCCCAAACCGTTACGCTCGGTGACGGTTTCTCGGACGCTTCCGGGGACTGCGACGCCCGCGGGCCCTTGTCCTTCGGACGTTCCGCTCACCGCTCACTCCCGCATGCAGTGTGTCGTACAGGGTCGTGCAAATGTGGTCGGGGGCTGGCCGCCCGAGACATTCGCCGAAGAAATCCCGCAAGGACTCGGGGAAAGTGTGCCGATCATAGAGGCTGGCGCGGCGGCCGTTCCAGCGCCACCGACCCGGCGCGGGTCCTCGCGTACCGCGACCGATCGTTTCTGCGCGGGTGGCGACCGGGGTCGGAGCCAAGCTGACCGGATGTGACGTTCCGTGAGCCTTCGGAGTGTCGCCGCATCTCGAGTCGGCATCGGGCCGGTGTCGGGCCGGTCACCCGAGTGGGGCACCGGAACAGGGCAAACCTCCGCGAAACATCACAAGGTGGGTGAGGCATCCAGCATTCCCGAGCCGGAGGTCCACGTGGAGGGTCAGCAGTCGCCCGAGGGAACACCCGGGAGAGTGGAAGGGGCGCGCCTGCGCAGCGTCGCCGCGTCGCTCACCTCTCTCGTGGCGTTCACGGCAACGTCCCTCGTGACCGGGCCCGCGGTGGCCGCCTCCTCCGCCGGCCCCTGCGCCCTGCCCCGCACGCAGGCCCACCACTCCCTCGGCCTCGACTCCTGGAACTCCGCCTATCCGCAGCCCGACGACGGTCTCGACGCCGTCATGATCTTCCTGTCGTTCCCGGACTCCGTCCCGCTGAACAGCCCCCAGGAGCTCGCCGCCGACCACTTCCCCGCCACGAGCGACTTCTTCCGGCGCGCCTCGTACGGCAAGTTCCTGCTGCGCGCGCACCCGCAGCAGGAGTGGGTGCGGATGCCGAAGGCGTCCGTCGTCTACGACATAAGGCGTGACTGGGACCCCGAGCGGCGCGCCGCCTACCTCCGGGACGCGATCGCCGCGGCCGACGACGACGTCGACTTCTCGCGCTACGACGTGGTCTACCTGGTCGCGGACCCGGACGCCCCCGGGGTCGACTCCGACGCCACCAAGGTCGTCAACTTCGACCGGCCGCTGTCCGCGGACGGCGCCGAGATCCGGCGGGTCGTCACCGTCTTCGAACGCCATCCCCCGGACCGCAACGTCCTGGCCCATGAGACCGGGCACGTCTTCGACCTGCCCGACCTCTACCACCGGCCCAAGGACGGCGCCTACGGCGACTGGGACACCCACGTCGGCGACTGGGACGTCATGGGCAGCCAGTTCGGCCTCGCGCCCGACCTGTTCGGCTGGCACAAGTGGAAGCTCGGCTGGCTCGGCCGGGCGGAGGTCCGGTGCGTGAACGGCCCGGACGAGGCACCCGCCTCGGCCGGGCCGCCGGGCGGCGGGGAGATCATCACCCTGGAACCGCTCGCCGCCGCGCCCGTGCGCGGCGGCAGCGTCGGTACCCGGCTGGCGGTGGTGCGCACCGGGCACAACAGCGCGCTCGCGATCGAGGCGCGCAGCGCCACGGGCAACGACGAGCTCACCTGCACCGAGGGGGTGCTCCTCTACCGGGTCCGGGGGGAGGCCGCGTCCGGCGACGGGCCGATCGAGGTGGTGGACACGCACCCGGAGACCGAGGCGTGCGGCGACGAGTCGGTCTATCCGCCGCTCGCGGACGCACCGCTGCGGGTGGGTGAGACGTTCACGGTGCCCGGTCCGCCGGGCGGGCGGACCCGCGTGGAGGTGGCGGACCGTACGGCCACCGGAGCGTGGACGGTCAAGATCACGACCGCGTGACGGCGCGTGGGGGCCGCCTGCGCGGGCGGATACGAAAAAGCCCCTCGCTCTCGCGAGGGGCTTTTCCCGTCTGTGCGCCGCCAGGGACTCGAACCCCGGACCCGCTGATTAAGAGTCAGCTGCTCTAACCAACTGAGCTAGCGGCGCCTGCTGACGTCGTAGACCTTAGCACCCTGATCGGCGGGAGGAAAAATCGATATGCGGACAGCCGGCCGCGCCCCGTCGCGAGCCACCCGGACGCAGGCCCACAGCAGCACCTCCGGGCCCGGCAGCCAGGGACACCGTGTGTCGGGCGCCACAAGCCAGCGCGGTGCCGAGGGGGTGTCGGAGGGAGTCAGGGGCGGGACGGTCACGGCGTCGCCGATGCCGTGACAGATCAGCGGCGGGACGGCTTCGCCCCTCCCCGTGGGGCTTCGCCCTGAGGGGACCCCCACCTCCCAGTCGAGCAGCGAGGGCAGGCGCTGGGCCGTGCCGGGGGCGGCGAAGAGCATCATGCGCCCCCCGTGCATGGCGACAGGCCCGGAGCCGGGGCCTTCGTCCCACAGCCGGCCGAGCATCCGGCGCCCGAAGACGGCGGGCACGTTCACGACGTCGAAGACGGTGCCGCACGGCAGGACGGTGGGGGCGGTGGGCCGGTCCTCCCACTGCGCCAGCGCCGACCCGGGGGACGTACGGGCGGAGGCGAGCCACTCGGCGCCGGGCGGGGTGACCTCGGCGACGCGATCGCGGCTCTGCTCGCACAGGAGGGAGAAGACGTCCGTGGTGTGCTCTCGGTGTCGCGGCCATGCACTCATGAGGACAGGTCTACCGGGAGTAACGATTCGGTTTCCCAGGGTTGACGGAAACGGGGACAGGGCGGGGCGGAGGGGAGTATCTTGCGCCTGGCCGCGTGTGGCTGGCATATGCGGGGGCCTTCCCGAACCGGGGGTTCGCCCCGGGCCCCGTGCGGGGGCCGGGAAACCATGGGGCTGGCGCGCCACACTCCCTGCCGGGCCGGGGGACTGTCCGGGCGGTCGCCCCTGCGCCTCCTTTGCGGCAGCTCCGTGCCGCGGGCCTGGTCGCGGCGGCCTGCGCGCTGCGGCACGACCGCGTCCGGCGCGCGGGCGGGGACCCTTCGCGGTACCTTCGCGCCGCGGCACGGCCCCGTGGCATCTCCGCGTCGCGGGCGCGCGCTTGGGGCGGCTCCGCTGAGCGCGTTGCGTCACGGGCGGCCCATAGCCCCCGACCCCTACGCATGGGCGGCCTTCTCGTAGGTTCGCGCCGCGGCACGTCCCCGTGGCATCTCCGCGTCGTGGGCGCGCCTTGGGGCGGCTCCGCTGAGCGGGCATGGTGGCCCGGCAGGAGGCGGCAGCCGCGCGTTGCGTTGCGTCACGGCGGCCTGCGGCCAGCGCCCCCTGCGCGTCGGGGGTGCGGCCCCTTGGGATGCAGGGATGCGTGAGTGTCACAACACGGGGCGCGGCCTCGTGGCGCAGGGATGCGGGAGGGTCACGCATCCGGGCGGGCCCCCGTGGCGCAAGGACCCGCGGGTATCACCTATCGGGGCGGGCCTCCCGTGGGGCAGGGATGCGCGCGCGTCACGCATCCGGGCGCGGCCTTCCGTGGCGCGGGGATCCGCGAGCGTCAGGGAGCCCCGCGGAGGAGGTCGCGGCCGAATTCGATCATTTTCCTCGCGTAGTCCTCCGTCCAGCCCGCCCGTTCCCCGATCTCCGCCGGCGTCAGCCGGTCGAAGCGGCGGGGGTCCGCCAGCTGGGCCGCGGCCATCGCCTGGAACTCCACCGCCCGGTCCGTCGCCGCGCGGAAGGCCAGCGTGAGCTCCGTCGCGCGGGACAGCAGCTCCTGGGGGTCCTCCATGGACTCCAGGTCGAAGAAGTGCTCGGGGTCGGCGGCAGCCTCCGAGGGCTCGAAGAGCAGCGGGGCCGGCCGCATCCTGCGCTCGGTCGTCCGCTCCGGTTCTGCCATGTCCGTTCTCCTCCTCGCACCACGGCCCGGGCCCCGGGCCGTCATCCATTGTCCCGCTCGCCGCAAGAGGGCCTCAGGGCCGCCAGCTCACCCGGTGCTCGGCCAGGTGCGCCAGCACCGCGTGGTTCGCCTCCCAGCCGTCCGGGAACTTCACGGTCACGCCGAGCTGCACCGGCTCCGTCGAGGGGTGCTCGTCCAGCAGATCGCCCACGCCCGCGCGGCACACCACGACGCACGCGTGCCGGTGGCGCGAGGCGAGGACGCACAGGCGGCCCGTCTCCAGATGGAACGCCGTCGCGTCCGGGCGGCCCGACAGCGGGTGCAGCACGACGGTCACGTCGTACTCGCGGCCCTGCAGCCGGTTCGCCGTGTCGACCGTGACGCCCGAGACCCCCAGGTCCGCCAGCGCCGCGCGGACCGCCGCCGCCTGGTCGCGGTGGGCGGTGCCGACCGCGATCCGGTCGGCGGTCAGCGGCACGGGCTCGGCGGCGAGCTCGGAGATCGCCGCCCCGCCCCTGTCCAGCAGCCGCCGCACCACCAGGGCGACCGCCCCGACCGCCTCGGGATCCGTACGGGGCGTGCGGCGCGCGGGCAGCTCCAGCAGGCCCCAGCCGGACTCGGCCGCCTCGTCCAGCACCCGGTCGGGGCCCGAGCCGTCGGAGGGGACGCCGAACGAGAGCCGCCGGTCGCCCGCACCGGTACCGCTGCGGAAGGGCGTGTACGGGTAGAAGGCGTCGGACACCAGCGGCGCCGCCGACGCCGGCAGCCGCCACGAGACGGGCAGCCGGTGCTGCGGCAGGTCCGGGTTGTGGGCGAGGAGCGTGGAGACCGCACTCGCCGACGGGTCGTACGAGAGCCCCGCCCACTGCTCGGAGCCGACGATCGAGAACGGGTCGAGCTGGCCGGGATCGCCGACGAACAGCGCGCGCTCGAACAGTCCGGCGACGGCGAGCAACGCGTCCGAGCGCATCTGGTACGCCTCGTCGACGATCGCGTGCCGCCACGGCTCGACGTTCTGTACGTGGGCCCACTTCGCCGCCGTCGAGATGACGACGTCCAGGCCGGCGAGATCGGCGGCCTTCGCCGACGTACGGACGTTGTCCAGGGCGTCGAGGGCCTTGTCGTACGGGTCGGAGTCGTTGGAGTGGAGGCGGCCGACGGGCAGCTCCGGCTCCTTGCCTGCGAGACGGAGCACGAGGTCGTCCACCTGCGCGTTGGTCTGCGCGACGACCATCAAGGGGCGTCCGGCACCGGCCAGTTCGAGCGCGGCCCGCACCACGAGAGTCGACTTGCCCGCGCCGGGCGGCGAGTCGACGACGACGCCCCGGGCGTCCCCATGGAGGGTGTCGTGCAGGATGCCGGCGGTGGCGCGCGCCGCCTCCGCCGAGGGGTCGGACGTGACGGGAGACGTCACAGGAGGTCCTCCGGAGTGACGGGGTCGGGGCTCTCGGCGGTGTCGGAGCGCGGAGGTCCGCCGTGTGTCCACGGCGTCTCCTCCGGGTCGGGCAGCTTCGGGCCGCCCCGCTGGTCGTGCTCGAACAGGGTCCAGTCGATCAGGTCGCCCTTGGCCGGCACCGAGCCCTCCGCGGGCTCCTTCGCGCGGCCCATCCGGTCGGTGACGCGCAGCACGAGGACGCCGTCCCCCTCGTACCGCACGAACTCGGCGGTCTGCGGCTTGCCTTCGAGCGAGCGGTACACCTTCGCCCCCTCCCCGAGGTGCGGGCGGTCGTCCGTGCGCACGGTGACCAGCGGGCGCGGGCTCGGGCGCTTCGACTCGGACCAGGCCATCTCCACGTCGAGCACCTCGGCGGTGAACGCCTGGCCGGCGAGCCGGTGACCGGCCAGCACCAGCGGATCGTCCAGCGCCTCGTGCGCGTCCAGCTGGGCCTGCGCGCTCTCCCGCGCGGCGAGCTTCTGCGCGGCGGTCACCGCGTCGTCGCGCCTGGGCTGCGGCGGCTCCCCGGCCCGCACCCGGTCGCGGTGCGCGGTGAACGACCAGCGGTCGCGGGTCCAGCGGTCGGCCACCCGGGCGCCCTCGGGCAGTTCGCGCATCAGCTCGACCGTCCGCCACACCGCCTCCCACGTGGGCCGCAACTGGCTCGCGATCAGACGGCGGATCTCCCGCTCGGCGCCGTGCAGTTCGCCCAGGCGCTCGTCCGCGCTCGCCCCGTCCTCCGCGGCCGCCAGCAGCTGCCGCGCCCGGTCGAACCGCTCCGTCGCGGGCGCCAGCAGCCGGTTGTCGAACGCCGGGTCGGTCGCGGGACCGGCCGGCGGGCACAGCAGCTGCCCGTCCCGGTCGCGGGCCAGCTCCGCCCGCAGCGCGGCCTCGGCCCCCGACTCGCCCTCGCCGACGTCGATCCAGGCGAGGACGGCGCCCAGGTGCTGGTCCTCCAGCGAGGACTGGCCCGTGGCCCAGTGCCGGTTGAGCAGGTCCGTCGCCGCCAGCAGCAGCGAGGAGCCGGGCACGCGGGCCCGCTCCCCGTAGTGGGTGAGCCAGCGGCCCAGCAGCGGGACGCGCGGCGGCGCGGGGTAGGGCGTGTCGGGGTCCTGCTCGGCCGTGCGCCGAAAGCGCATCGAGCGGCCCAGCAGCCGTACGTACTCGATGCCCGCGCGGCTGGGCACGATCAACTGCGGGGCGTCCGCGCACAGTTCGACCTCGACGGTGACCTTCTTCCCGGTCTCCGCGTCGGTCTCCTTGCGTTCGACGTGCTCGACGTCGTCGCCGAATCCGTCCATGTACGGAAGGACGGCGTCGGCCAGCTCCGCGAGGAAGGCCGAGCGCAGGTCGCGGTCGCGCGGCTGGGCCACGACCAGCAGCCGCGGCCGGCCGGGGTCCGCGCCCACCAGCGCCCCGAGCGGGGCGCCGGCCTCGCCCGCGGTCGTGAGCGGGACGAACACCAGGGGCCGCTGCGACAGATGGCGGTGGCGGACCGTCGCGAGGGGCTGGGCCCGCCCGGACTCGACGGCCTCCATTCGCGCGAGGGTGGAGATCAGCGACATTCGACGCCCTTCTCGGCCAGGGCTCCGCGCGGGGCGGCACCCGCCCGGCCGGCGACGGCCTCCCGGTCCGTGGCCGTCCCGTCGGCGGGGGCTTCCGTGGTCGTGACGGTCCCGCAGGCTGCGGCCGCCCTCCTCGCCGAGTTCCCGTGCGGGACGGTGGCTGCCCGGCCGGCGACGGGCTCCGGGCCCGGGGCGGCCTCCCTGGCGGCGGGGGCTTCCGTGGTCGTGGCCGTCGCGTCGGCCGCGGCCCCCCTGCTGGGGGCGGCCTCGCCTCCGGTGCTCCGGGGCCCGGGATCCCCGGCGGGGGCGGACGAGCTCCTGTGGGGGACGGCACCCGCCCGGCCGGCGACGGCCTCCCTGTCGGGAGGGGCCTCCGTGGTCGTGACGGTCCCGTCGGCGGCAGTCTGCCTCACGGCCGTGCGGTTCGTCCCCGGGGCAGGGGACGGGGCCCGGTCGGTGGCGGTCTCCGTCAGCGCGGCCGCCCGGCCGGCCGTCCGCAGCGATTCCGCCCGCAGGGCCGCCGCCCGGCGCAGCGCGCCGACCGCCGGGTCCCCGGGGTCGCCGGCCTCGCCGCGCGCGGCGGCCAGGACGTCCCCGATGGTCGTCAACCCGCCGAGCTCGCCCCGCACCGACCGGCCCAGCGCCTCCACCGCGCCCGCGAGCCGGGCACGCTCGCGGCAGTGGAACGCCAGCTCGCACGCGGCCAGGCACTCGGGCGCGTACGCGTGCGGCACCTGCTCGACGGCGTCGGCCAACTGCTCCGCCGAGCACGACTCCACGTCGAACGTCACGCCGTCGGGCAGCTCCGCCGCGATGTCCTCCAGCCGGGCCAGCCGGCTCAGTTGCCGCCGGGTCACCGACAACTGCTTGCGCACGTCCACCACGGACGCGGTCGGCATGTTCGTGAAGTCCTTCGGGCAGACCAGCAGGACACTGTGGGCCACCGAGGCGCCCTCGGTCATCGCCGCGAGCCGCTCCAGCGCCAGCACGTACACCGCGGCCTGGCGTGCGGCCGCGCCCACCTTCGCGGCGTCCGCGGCCGCGTCGATCATCGGGAACGACTTGATCTCCACCACCGTCCACCGGCCGCCGGGGTGCACCACGAGCGCGTCCGGCTCCAGATACGCGGGGGAACCCGCGACGTCCAGCGCCAGCATCGGGTGGTCGAGCAGTGCGAAGCCGCCGGCGCCGGTCGCCTCGCGCAGCGCCAGCGCGGTGCGGGCCGCGCGGCCCTCGGGGCCCGTCGCCGAGAGGTCGGGGACGTGCACCTCGTGCGGGTGGTCGAGACCGAGCAGCCGCATCAGCTCCTTGCCCCCGTCGGCCTTGACCTTGGCCTCGAAGGCGTTGCCCCGCATGAACGCGAACTGCGACTGGCCGAAGGACGCCGGAGAGCCGAGCGCCGATGCCAGCGCGGCCTTGTCCACACCGGCGCCGTCCAGCAGGGCGCGCCGCTTGCAGCCGGGGTTGGCGGCGAGGGCCGCGAGCGCGCGGGCGTCCAGCGGATGGGGCTGCGCGGCGGGCCCGCGCAGCTCAGCGAGCCGCTGCCTGAGTGCTGTCGTCGGCGCCTTCGGAGGAGGTGCGCTGTCCGGGGATTCGCTCACCCGCCGAAGTCTCGCATCCGCCACCGACAACGGGGGGAACGGCAGGCGTCGTCCGGTGCGCGAAGCGGCCGGTGACCCGGTCGGCGAGCCGCGTCGCGTACGGCCCGAGCAGCGAGCCGACGCCCATCACGGCGGCCCCGGCGACGGCGTCGAGGAGGTAGTGGTTCGCGGTGCCCATGACGACGACCGTGGTCAGCAGCGGGTAGGCGACGCCGAGAGCCTTCATCAGCGGCGTACGGCCGTGCCGCCAGAGCATCACGCCGCACCACAGGGCCCAGCCGACGTGGAGGCTGGGCATGGCCGCGTACTGGTTGGTCATGCCGCCGAGCCCGCGCGGCGCGCTCGCCTCCCCGCCCCACCAGCCGTACGCGCTGTACTGGGCCATCGTGTCGACGAAGCCGTGGGCGGCGTCGAGCAGCCGCGGCGGGCAGGTCGGCATCAGCGTGAACCCGGCCAGGCCGAGCAGGGTGGAGACCATCAGCCAGGTCCGGGCTGCCCGGTAGTGGGCGGGGCGGCGGCGAAAGAGCCAGACGAGGACCGCCGGGGTCACGAGGTAGTGGAGGGTCGCATAGGCGAAGTCGGCGGGTATGCCGATCGCCGGGGTGTCGGTGAAGAGACGGTTCAGCGGGTGCTCGGCGTCGATGAGGAGCGCCTTCTCCACGCGCAGGATCGCCAGTCCGTGGTCCACGGCCGTCGAGACGTCGCCGCGAGCGAGGAGCCGCCCTGCGGAATAGGCCGCGTACACCACGGCGATCAGCATCAGCTCGGTCCACCAGCGGGGCCGTTGGTGCTGCGCGGGGAGCGGCATCCGGTCGGTCTCCGTCTTCAGTTCGAAGGATCACCCGTCCTGGAAGGGGACGCCGTCCCCGTCCCGGAGGTTGCCTCCTGATGAGGTGCGGGATGATGGGACGACAAGCACTCGTGAACCCCAGGGAGAGCGCCCATGGCACCGCGGATCCTGCTCGCACGGCACGGCCAGACCGAATGGTCGCTGAGTGGCCGGCACACCGGCAGGACGGACATCCCGCTGCTCGACGAGGGCAGGCGCGGCGCCAAGCTGCTGGGCGAGCGGCTGCACCGGGCGCCGTGGTCCGGGCTCCCCGGTGTCGAGATCCGCACCAGCCCGCTGTCGCGGGCGAGCGAGACGTGTTCCCTGGCCGGCTTCGGAGACCGCGCGCAGCCGTGGGACGCGCTGATGGAGTACGACTACGGGGCGTACGAGGGGCTGACTCCGCCCGAGATCCAGGCCCGGCAGCCCGGCTGGCTGCTGTGGCGCGACGGCGTTCCTGAGGGCGAGACGCTCGCCCAGGTCTCCGCCCGCGCGGACGAGGTCATCGAGTGGGCGCTGTCCGCCGACCGTGACGTGCTCGTCTTCGCGCACGGCCACATCCTGCGCGCGATCGGGGCGCGCTGGCTGGGACAGGACATCTCCTTCGGCGCGCGCATCCGCCTCGACCCGACGAGCCTGTCGGTCCTTTCGTGGGCGTACGGGGAGCCCGCGTTCGAGCGCTGGAACGACCTGGGGCACCTGGAGGTCTGAGCGGCGGCCGGCGTCCTGCGCGTCCGGCCGTCGTGCGCAGCTCCCGCGCGGGCCGGCGCCTTACGCGCGGGACACCCTGCGGGTCGCCGTCGCGTGGTGGTCCAGGAAGGCCGCGACGCCCTCGGCACGCCGGTGCGGCGCAAGCACCCGCGCGGTGTCCGCCAGCATCGTCCGGATGCGCGACGACCGGACGTCCCCGAGCAGCGCGAGCACCTGCTCACCCGCCGCGGCCGCCTCGTCCGGGGCGCCGGCGCGCGCCAGGTCGGCGGCGAGCTCCGCGCGGTAGAGGGCGAGGTTGCGGGTGAAGCGGTGGTCCTGGAGCGCCGCCGCGCGGCGCGCGTGGTGCGCGGCGCGCCTGAAGTCGCCGAGCGCCGCCCAGCACTGGGCCTGCAGCGCCTCCCGTTCGGGCTCGGCGAAGAACGACATCCACTCCGGGTCGTGGGGCGACGCCCCCTGCTCGAAGTACGCGTGCGCGCGGGCGAGCGACTGCTCGCAGGCCGCGCGGTCGCCGAGCCCGGCCCAGCCGCCCGCCTCCCGCAGCGCGAGCAGCGACAGCAGCCGCGGCGAGGCGACCTGCCGGGCCGCGCGCCGGCCGGCCTGCGCGGTGCGCACCGCCTCCCGGTACCGGCCGGCGTCCCTCGCCAGGAACGACGTGTTGCAGAACGCGTGCGCCTCCAGGCCCGGGTCGCCCGCCACGCGCGCGGTGGCCAGCGCCTCCGCGTAGTGCGAACGGGCGTCGTCCAAGCGGCCCGAGTCATGGGCCAGCCAGCCGACGGAAATGGCCAGTTCGCCCGCCCCGGCGTGCAGCCGGTCCGCCGTGGACCTGCGGGACCACGTCCCGGCGTCGAGCAGCGCGTACGCGGCGCGCAGGGGCTGGGCGGCCCGCCGGTAGAGCCCGTCGGCGCCGTGCCGGTCGTCGAGGAGGCGGATACGTCGCACCGCCTCCTCGACGGCTCCGACCTCGGCCTCGCCGACCCGGCGCTGCGCGGGCACGGAACCGGAACCGGATGCGAGACCCAGTCCCAGGGAGGCGGCCGCCACCGTGACGGAGCCGCTCGTCATGAATGCGCGACGCAGCACGTCGCTCTCCTCGTCGCTGTCGCTGTCGCTGTCGGGCCGGCCGTCGTCGAAGGGGCGGCACGGCGGGAACGGGGTTGCCGGGGTTCGGGCCTCCGGCGCGTCGGGGGCCGCGCGGCGGCCGCGGCCGCGCACGTCCTCCCGGGCGGTGAAGCCCAGATCGGTCAGGGTGAGACCGGGGAACATGTGCAGGAACACCCGCTCATAGGCGTAGTTGGGGCAGCGGATCTCGCCCGACTCGACCCGGCCGATGTAGCGGGCGTCGCACGAGACCTGCTCGCCGATCTCGCGGGCAGCCCTGCGGACGGCCGTGGCGAACTCGCCCGCGGAGCGAGATCCGCGCAGTCGGCGGAAGGCCAGGTTGGGGTGCGCTGGGTGCGCCCTCGATGCCTGTGACGACGACGCCATGGCCGAGCCCTCTCTTGGTGCAGCCGTGTTCCGGCGGAGCAAGAACGTACCTGCTGTGACAGGGCCCACACACTGGGTTTGACTACAAAAGGGACATCTCGTCGGCGATCTGCCATGAACTGCCATCCTTTGCGGCGGCGTGCCGCCGTAGCCGTTGACGCGCACGGCCGTTGAACCGTACGGAGACCGGCTACGTGTCTCCTACGGGACTCGGCGAGGAGGGGGATCCCCTTGTTGGAGGTCGGCATGGAGACCGGTGCGACGCCCTCGACCACGGTGGCCCACGGGCCCACCCCGGACAGCAGCGTGCCGCCTGCCGCGCCGTGCGACCTGGTGACGGTGCCCGCGCGCCAGGGTCTTGAGGCCGTCGACATCCTGCGCCGCGCGGCGGCGGCGCCGGGGGTGGGGCCGGTGCTCCACGACGGGGAGTGCGACACGCTGGGCTTCCTGGTGCCGCCGGGAACTGCGGACGGCTGGGACGTGCCGGGGAGTGCGTGTACGCAGACATCGGGGCGGGGGATGCGGATCCCCGGCGCGCCCGGCGTGCCGCCGGTACGAGGGTCGGGCTGGCTGCTGCCGCCGGAGGGCGCGGAGGCGGTGACGGACCCGGCGGTGCTGAGGGAGGCGCTGGACGAGGCGGCGCGGATGATCGAGGCGGCGGACAACTGCCGCTGAGGCGCGGCGGCGCGCGCCGTCCCCGAGGGGGCCCCGACTTCTGCCGGACCTGACCTTGGCGTCCGCGCCCGCGTGACGCCGTGAGGGTCACGCACCGGGAGGGCTGCTGCTTCAGCCGCCGGCGTGGGGCCCGCTGCGCTTGCGTGGACTTCCGCCCGGTGGCCTGACGGCGCCCGCCGCGCGGTGCGGAGGGCGGGCCAGAGGGCTGCCGCCCCGCCCCCGGCATAGGGGCAACACCTGCTGTGCGGTGCGAGGCTCTGGCCGGCTTTCCCCCG